>PWGE01000443.1 GCA_003554345.1 Candidatus Sumerlaeota bacterium
CGGCGGGAACAGACTCCGCAAGAGGCAATATACTTATTCAAACGTATCATCTTCGGAAAACATCTGGCGGATTTCTTCGATGGGTGGCAAATCAGAAAGGGAGCCCAGATTGAAATGCTCCAGGAAGTTGTCAGTGGTAGAGTACAGATTTGGTCTCCCCGGCACTTCCTTTTGTCCCACCACTTTGACAAGGTTCAGTTCCTGCAGGCGTATGAGCTGAGAGGAGGCATCCACCCCCCTGATATCTTCAATCTCAGCCCGTGTTATGGGTGCTTTGTAGGCAACAATTGCCAGTATTTCCAGCATAGCCCGGGAAAGACGCATTTTTTTGTTTACCTCGAAATATTCTTCTAAAACAGGGCTCACATCCCGACTGGTGACCATTTTATAGCTCTGGTCGGTCTTCCGGAGAACGATGCCCCGTACCCCCGGTTGAAACTCTTCCTCTAACTGTGCTAATGCCTGTACCACCAGCAAGTGTGGGGCACCGGTAATTTCTTTGATTCGGGCAATATCCAGCGGTTCGTTGGATACGAACATGATAGCTTCCAGGACTCGTTTCAGAAAAGCGAGGGTCTTGTCATCATACTCCGCCATCTTTACCCATCCTTAACTTAATCTCTCCACTGCTTTCTCTTTGTTCGAAGTGGATCTTTTTCTCACGAGCAAGTTCCAGTAAGGCAAGAAAACAGGTTATAAATTCTCTTAAATCCTGGCAGTTTGAAGTAAAATCCGTAAAAGAGAATGCCCTGTGTTTTTTGAGAAGATGATAGAGCTTGCGGGTATAATCTTCCATCCGGTAAGGATCTTTTGTCAGGGTCATATCCTGAGAATAAAAGAAAGAACTGTATTTCTGGAAGACCTTTATGATTTCGTGGATGGTAAGGTTAGAGGTGTCGATTTCACTCACGTAGCGGTACTCGTAAGGGCATAATTTTTCAAAAGAAACGGATTTTATCTGCCGCTGTTCCAGGAAATAAGAAATCATCTTTATGTCCTGGTATGCCAGCAGTTTTTCTATAAGCTGACGCCTGGATTGGATCTCTTCCAGTTCGTCTTCTTCCTGCAGGGTTTCTTCCGAATAGGGAAGTAAGGAGCGGGATTTTATCCGCATAAGGGTCGCTGCTACTACAAAAAAGTCTGCTGCTTCTTCCAGTTCCTCCAGGTCTTTTACCATGTTCTCCAGGTATTGAAGGTATTGTTCAAGAATTCGGCTGATTTCTATTTCATGTATATCAACTTCATCTTCACGAATCAAATAAAGCAGGAGGTCGTAAGGACCTTCGAAAGCATCAAGTTGTATCCGATACTTTTCCCTGGTCACAACAGTCCCATCAAACGATGTACATCTCTGATTGTTTTTTCTGCCCGCTGTAAGGCTTTCTTTTTGCCCTGTTCACGAACTTCATTCACAAAGTCCATATTGTTCTGAAGTTCTTTTCTCTTCTTCTGTACCGGTTCCAGTTCCTGCCAGATACGCTCAAATAATTGCTTCTTGCAATCCCGGCAGCCGATGGATGCTGTTCGACATCCTTCAGCTATTTCTTCTTTCTGATCGGTGTTGAATATTTCCTGGTAGCTGTACACAGAACATACTTCAGGATGCCCTTTGTCGTTGCGCCGAACACGAGCCGGATCAGTTACCATCTGGTTGATTTTTTTCATGATTTCTTCGGGTGAGTCCTTGAGATATATGGCGTTATCATAACTTTTGCTCATCTTCCGCCCATCAATGCCCGGTAATTTCGGAGCAGGCGAGAGCAGTCCTTCCGGTTCTGTAAAATATGTGCCGTATAAATAATTAAAACGCCGCACAATTTCGCGCGCTAACTCTAAATGAGGCAACTGGTCCTGTCCTACCGGTACCCGGTCGGCATTGTAAATAATAATATCGGCTGTTTGAAGAAGAGGATATCCTAAAAATCCATAGGTGGACAGGTCTTTATTGACCAATTGCTGTTTTTGTTCCTTATAGGTGGGCACCCTTTCCAGCCAGCTTAAGGGCGTAAGCATACCAAGTAGAAGGGTGAGCTCGGCGTGCTCTTTAATGTCAGACTGGACAAATAGCACCGATTTTTCAGGGTCCAGACCTGCACTTAAAAAGTCCAGAAATAACTCTTTAATCCAGCTCGATATTCTGGCAGGTTCCTCATATTCCGTAGTCAGGGCATGCCAGTCTGCTACCATGAAATAGCAGTCATATTCATCAGCCATTTTCTTCCAGTTGTCAAGGGCACCTACGTAATGCCCAAGATGCAAAGGACCGGTCGGCCGCATCCCGCTCAGAACCCGTTTTTTTTCATAATGCATGTAACAACTCTCCCACTGAGATTCCAGAGATGAAACTGGTAATGAATAATATTAAAAGAAACATATATCTGAAGAGCGGTGTAAATATTATCAGAGCTATTAAAATAAACATCCCGTAACGTTCTATACGGAATAACTGAGCCATTGCTCTGTCCGATAAAAAGAGCATTAACACTTTGCTTCCATCCAGCGGAGGAATGGGAATCATGTTGAAAGTGCCCAGCAGGACGTTGATAAGAATGAAAATGAGTAAAGGTGATACCACAATTTCCGGGAGCGGAAAGACACGAATAATAATACCTACCAGGATTGCCATTGTAAA
>PWGE01000090.1 GCA_003554345.1 Candidatus Sumerlaeota bacterium
AAATTTTTTACTACAACCATTTATCAATCGATCATTAATACCTCCCACAAACAAATACCCTTTCTTCACAAAACATGTAAAACTACCCACGGAACATAAGGAAATTGGTTATATAGACCACTGTGCTTTAGCATAAACGGAGAATAGCAACCTTCGTCACTCAAAACTGAGCAAGGTCTCGTAAACCGGTCGCTGATAAAAGATATTAACTGTCGACTGCCAGGATCGCTCCGTCCTCGATCCGAACTACCCGATCGGCATACTGTAACGGACCCTGTTCATGAGTAACCAGAATAATAGTGATCCCTCGCTTATTCATCTCGACGATCAGATCGATCATCTATCGACTCTTCTCGGACCGTACTCCAGTCCGACCGACACTCCACCACCGACAACATCACGTTCCCCAGAGCGGTCAACTCCGGCAGCAGGGCATAGTTCTGAAAGACAAACCCGAAGTTATATAAGCGGCATCTGGCATCTTTCTTGTCAGAAAAGGCGCCGGTATCACAGTTTTGAAAAATTATCCGGCCTTCACTCGGTCGATCTAGTAAACTGAGAATATAGAGCAGGGTGCTTTTACCGGAACCGGACCGGCCGGTAATGGCCAAAAACTCCCCTTCCTCGACCTGGAGATCGATCTGCTCTAAAACTCGGGTCTTTTTGGAACCGTTGGAGTAGGTTTTGGACACTTTTTCGGCTGTCAGAATGGTCTTTTTACTCATCGGCCTAAAATTGAATCAATAGTATTTTTCTTGGTCACCAGATAAGCCGGAATATATCCGGCGATCAAGCTGGAAAGCAAGAGGATAGCTATCCGCAGGGCGGTACCGGCCGGTGAAACCTTCAGGATCCCGTCGCTAAAAGGAAAATCGATCGGATTGTCGGCAAAGTACGGCACCAACAATAGATAAATGATCAAGACACCGATCAATGAGGAGGTAATGGTATAGAAAGCCGACTGGAGGACATAGGAACATTTAATAGTACCGCTGTCCAAACCGACACCCTTAAGGATCCCGATGTAACGCTCACGCAGGATAGCATTAATAAAAAAGATGATAAACAGGGTTACCGACGCCACCAGCAGACCGATAGCTCCAATGAAACTACCCAACAAATTAAAGGTGGTAGAAAGATCGGTGAAAAACTGATCTTGACTCTCTTCCCAAGTCTCTACCTGAGCCTCAAAGCGACCGGCTATCCCGGATAAATATTGCTAAACCGAAGCCGCCGCCTCCGGTTGAACAGCAAGAGAGATCTCGTTGGATTCCCGGAAAGAGGTGCCGGGGAAAGATATGAACTCCCTATCATCAATGAATACTCGATTATTTATTTCTGAGATCTTAGCTTCCAGTATCCCACCAACTACATACTCTCGCGACTGTTCCCCGACCGATAACTTAACCCGGCTACCCGCTTCGACCTCTTTTAAAGTTTGGTCGCCGATAGCCGCCTCATACTGTTCCAGCAGACCGCTGCCTAGCAGGATCTTGCGCCGAGAAATATCCCGACCCGGATATCTGCCCTCAACCAGAAAGTCCGACAGATCGGTTACCCGGTCTTCATTTGACATATCGATGCCAACCAGCTGAGCCGAAACTGCATTGTCTTTGACATTGACTCCCTGAGGTTCTCTAAGATCCTTTTCCAAACGGACATTGGATATCCGGCGAACTGAATAAGAAAGAATGTCGGAACGTTCTCTGATCCGATCAACTAACTCGGTGGTACTGACAATGTCTATTCTATCATCAGCCGGAGTAATTATCAGATCACCGGAGTATCCCTCCCGCAGTTCCTGGCTAGCTCCGGCCACCAACCCCTCCAGGATACCGCTGACAAATACCAGGTTCAAAAAGGTGGCGGTCATGATCAAAATGATCAAAAAATTCACCCAGCCGTTTGAGTTTTTGATCTGTCGAAAAGCCAAAAATATACCGATTCTAAATCGCCTGAACATAAGATTGTCAACCTTATTTTATATCAAAAACCAAAACCGGCCAAGTCCTGAAATCATTGCAGTAACTGGGCAACAACCATCAACTCTCGGTTTAAAACTAAAGCTGAAAGTTCTACCGACTACTGATCTTAGATTCAAAATCCCGCTGGCTTTAAACAAAAAGAAAACCCCAAGCCGGAAATCGAGACCGACCCGGGGTATATTGTACAGCTCAGAAGTCTCATCTCAAGAGACTTATAATCTGAGCATACTGAGATCACTGATCCGGCGCTCGGGATCGGATCGATCCCGGTAAACGTAGCTTAAATCAAAGCCCTCGCGGAGAACTTTGATCGGCTCTCCGACCAGCGTTGGATCCAACCACCCTCGATCCAGACAGCCCTGAACAAAAGAACTGATCACCTCCCCGTACTGCCGCCGGCATTTGGTGTGATACTCCGAATCAATAGCGGTATCGATCGCACAGCCACCACCACAGAGAGTGGAAATATCACAGCCGGAGCAGACCGGATGGTCGATCACATTGCCGCTATACCGGCTCAGAACCCGGGGGGTAACCGAGTCAAAAATTGATCCTTCACCGAAATCCCGGTGGCCGGCCATCCAGTTGCAGGAGCGCAGATATCCATTGGGAGCAATATTCCAGGACACCCCCTTAC
>PWGE01000200.1 GCA_003554345.1 Candidatus Sumerlaeota bacterium
AACTTGAAGCCACGCCAAGAGAAATGCCTGCCCGCGTGAGGTTATGAATGAAAGAAATGATGCCTGGATTTGCTGCTTCTTTTCCTTCTTTCTCAAGCCGGCTGTCTAGTTCTTGACGATATAAGGCTTCTTTTTTTGCCAGCAGGTCCTCTGCCGATTTTTTCAATCCATAGGTTTGCCGGATCATTTGCATGTTTTCCCGGGAACTGATGCCTATGAGAGATCTGAAATAGGCAGGCGTGAAGGAAATTCGGTATTTTTCAAACAATTTGTTATATGTCTTCATCTGTAAAGGTTCTGTGTCGATAAGGATGCCATCCATATCAAAAATAACTGCTTTTATTTTCATCACATTGCTCTCTTTATGGGCCTGATTATTGATGAGTAAAAAAAGAATGGTGCCATTCTATGAGGTGAAACTGAATGATATTAGTTGAGGAGGCTTTCAATTTTGTCCGTGAGGTTGTTTTCTTGAATGAGCCCGGTATTGCGGTCCACTTCTTTACCATCTTTTATAAAGACAAGGGTGGGTACTCCCTGTACCTGAAACTGTATTGCCAGATCCTGTTCTTCATCGACATCGACTTTGAAAAAATCTGCTTTATCACCATAATTTTGTGCTATGCGTTCAAAAATGGGTGCCAGCATTTGACAGGGACCACACCAGGCAGCAGAAAAATCTATAACTTTGAGGCCTTTACTCTGCGCTATTTTATTTTCATAATCTTTTCCGGTTAAATTTTCAATGCTCATTTGTGATCCTCCCACGCAATTTTTATTAAACAATCATCTTAACATAAGATATCTTTTTTTCAATCAGGCCGCAGAACGGGGTGAAAGTTATCTTCCGGGAAGATTACACAAGGGCTTTCGCGATTGTATTGCCTTAGAAGGACATAACTCCTGGCAACAGTAACACCGAATACAGCGCCAGTAATTTATGGTCAGATTCTTTCTGATAGCATCGGCTGGACAGTGGTTGATACAATGTCCGCATTGAGTGCAGTGGGACCTGTTAATCCGGGGTCGACTCATAAAAAAATACTGATAAAGATACTTGATGAAACCTCTGCGAAAAGCCAGGGTCTCTTCTTCATACTGGTCAGGGGGTTCTATGGTATCAAGCGGGAAATCAGTGAGTTGCTTCCACGGGAAGCAGTTATTCTCTAAATAGTGGGGATACTCATTTTTAATTACTTTACTGAGGGGATTAGAATAGGGAAAAGCACAGCCGTTGTTTATATGATAATCAAGTGCCAATCCGTTTTCGGACATTGCTAATAACCCCATATCCCTTGGTTTCCCGGAAGAGGGACCGTTTCCTTCATGAATGGTTATGCCGTCCAGAATGTTGAGGGAGGGAAGGAGAAGGAAATAAAGTTCGAGAAGCATACGGGCAAAAAACTCTTTCTGAGTATCTGCTTGAAAGTGAAAATGAACACGCTGTGGGGTGGGTATACAGCCGTACATGTTTTTAACACATAAGGTGGTAAGCATCATTCCATGGGTTTTAAGCTTGGCAACATTGATGATATGCTGAAACTGACCTATATCATGGGGGATTTGAAAATGAAAACTGCCCGACGGAGAAGCAGTTTTTCTGAAATCTTTGAAGTAATAATGTTTGACACCTTATCGTCGGAATAGCTGATGCAATTGTGTTTTCCTGGTGGTGTGTTGTTGACTGTAAATAGGAGTATGGTCTCCCATATAAATATCACATTGAAACTTTTTTAAGACTCTAATAAGTGCTTCCAGTACTGTTGGATGGGTTGTTACAGCAGATTGTGGTGGTTTTGGAGCCAGCAGGTTGGGCTTGAGAAGAAGTTTCTCTCCTTTTTGAAAAGGTGGATGCCCTGAATATAAATATGTTAGCGCATCACTGAAAAATGCTTCTATATCGGGGACAGAATATGTCTCGATTTTTCTAAGCAGGATAGGGGATGTCATTCAATATCTTCCTTTTGTATGGTAAATTATAATAAAAGGAACGCCGCGAAATGTGAAAACACGATGAGGGAGCTCGTTTTCGAAAAGATGGCGCTCTATTCTTCCAAAAAAACCTTTCCGATTATAAAGAACATGATAATCATACGGTGGTTCAGAGGTGAAATCAATGGCATCTAAATAATTCCATTCCTGGTAAATTTCAGGTATCAGGCGTTGAAATGCCAGGAAGCGAACTTCTTCTTCCCCGTCTATTTCCTCGTTCAAATAATCGATCACCTCATGGTTAAAAGGTTCACACCAGTATGTTACTTCAAATCGGTGATGGGCGCCCTCCAGCCCGCCGGTGAGCTGATTATAATAAGAAAGGAAATAAGGGTGCCAGCTCCCGGCCATGATAACAAAATGGATGAGAAAAAAGAGCATGGCGCCTGGTAATAAAAACCTGGATAATCGAAGCCTGTAACGTTCAGAGGAGCGTTTCCACCAGCTGAGTATCATGCAGAGAATAAGGGTGATGAAAGGAAAAGCAGGGATAAAAAGGCGGATTCCATCATAGGTGGGAGCATTGGGGGCTAAAAACAGTAACAGAGGATAAAGAGCGCAAAAACCGGTCAGATAAAAAGGCAAAAGAGAGCGATTAAAGAAGAGCTTCTTTTTGTA
>PWGE01000397.1 GCA_003554345.1 Candidatus Sumerlaeota bacterium
GGTCCAGTTACGGGTCTTCAGCTTATCGGCATTTCAGGGAAGATTATACGGAGGAGGATATTTTCAGGAGTTCGGATATCGACCAGGTATTGGAGCATATGGCACAAATGTTTGGTTTCAGGGGTTTCGAGGAACTATTTAAGGAATTTTATGGTTCCAAATACCAATCTTTTGAGTTTCGCAGGGCGGGATACTACAGCCGCGGGTTCGTTTTTTTTGGTCACCGCCGTCCCGAAGGAAAATATGATAATAAAACCGAGGAGTATTTTGGTCGGGAGCATGCACCTCGTTTTCCCAGGTCTCCTTTTACGGGCGTTTTAAACAGGTTTTTGCAACGCAGTGTGGAAAAGGCACTGGGAATCAAATTTCCGGTAAGGGGTAAAGACCTTTACGATACTATTTTTTTAACAACTGCACAGGCACGTAAAGGAGGTTCAGTAGAGTATTTTTTTAAAAAATGGGGAAGTTCGCGGAAAATAAAGGTGAAGATACCTATCGGAATAAATGAAGGTCAGAGAATAAGATTAAAAGGATTGGGAGCCGAGGGCAAAGGTGGAGGAGAAGCCGGAGACCTTTTCCTGGAGGTTAAGATAAGAGAGCCGCTACTGCAAAGAATTAAAGGATTTCTGCAACAGGTAAAGCTTTAGTTTTTATTATTTTTTGCACTTCAGCTTGGTCAATACCAGGCCATATTCTTGCCCTTTAATTGAAGAGAGGAATGATTATGTTGGCTTCGGTTAACGTTGAAGAGGTAACCTTGCAGCAGCCTTTTATACCCGTTTACCCACGCCAAAGCTCTAAGATTAGTTGCGCAACCCCTGGTAAAGCAAAGTGACCGTTTCTTCTGCCGCATTGTCCAGTAGCTTAGATGAGCCCTCATTTTCCAACTCCAGGAGATAGCGGCTCATCAGTGCTTCAATGGCACCGAATAAAACCAAGGATATCAAGCCTACATCACAGGGGCGAAGAGTGCCCTCATCTACCCCCTGATTTATTATATCTTCAATGAAACGGGGAAGTCCCTCAAACTGCGATATCCCAGCAAAATGGCAGACCTTGGGCATACCTCTTTCCCGTAACAGTACGATAAATACAGAGGGGTGTTTTTTAACCTCCATAAAATGCATCTCCATAATACTCTTTAATTTTTCCAGGGGGTGAATATTTGTTTTTTTAAGCTCCATGAAATAGTTTTTCCGTTTTTCATATTCTTTTTTAAATATATAATCCAGAATGTCATTCTTATGGAGAAAGTAATTATAGATGGTTCCTACAGAGACCCCTGCATGGGCAGCAATCTTATCGATGGTAGCATTGTGAAACCCTTCCCGGGCGATGACTTCAACTGCTGCTCGGGCCAGATGTGTTTTTTTATCTTCAGCAATCTTGAACATAGCTGTTTCCTCCAAAATATGAATGAACACCCACTCTTATTGTAATCCCTGCATATTTAGCTGTCAATTTAGACACGGTTTGGGTTCATTGTTGCATCTTTTTTTGCATGCTCATTCCATTTTTTTGTAGTATTTTTTGAAGCTCAATTCCAGAATTAAATACATCAAAGCCCATTTCAAAGAGCCTGGGGAGTAAATGCTTAACTCCCCCGTCATTGTGATATACCTTCAAAGCTTTGGGAAATTCAGAAAATATTTCACGCATATATGGAAGACAGAATTCTTCAAAATGATTTAACGAGACCATAGAAGGTAAGTGATCACCCATTCACAATCTTGAAAGAGGTGTTCCCTGAAATTTCTCAAAGAATTTAATCCAACTTAACAAAGTATCATTTACTTTGCGAAGAAGTTGGTGCACATGCTTGGGGTTTCTTATTAGATCTATTAAAAAGTCACTATATCCTCTGATTAAGGCTGCGGTTTCTAATGGACCTGTAATATTGATTGTTCCTTCAAGTTGACCATAGTCCAAAATAAAACGCTCCTCAACATTTTTTCGCATGTATTCATATTCTTTTATCATTGCAGGAAATAGCCCATCTTCTCGAAAGTCTACCGTGTTAATATTTTTAACCTCTTCTATATGAGTGAGTGCAGGTTTTATATAAGGGGGGGGTCGCTTTTAGAACAAATAATTTCTCCGCCGAACCCAGATGCTTCTGCAATTAATCCAAAATCAGGCCAAATACCAGGTATCAACATGGCTTCTTCAAAATCATCTTGCAGTAACATCATTGTTTTGAGCTTGGTCTCTTTCTCTCTGTAATAGTCAAAGGCGTCATATCCCAATATTTTGAAATACCAAGTAGAAACTCCCCAGAAAGCAGTAGGGACATCATCGGGTCTTTTTTTGGAGGCTACATCCATAAAATTTTTAAAAACCGACTTCATACAAAATCCCCCTTTCATGGATTTTGATTTTGCCATCCCTGTGTTTGCTGGTTCTTTTTTTTCTTATATATAAAGAGAAAGACTATTGCTGCTATTAAGATTACGTAGTTGATTCCAACGGCGATAAGATTGTGTCTCCAGGAAATAACAGATATATAGAAATCGCTCAGGGGATAGAGGAATTTGGTAGGATAAAAATCAGCAGTATGAGTAAAAATATCCACAGTTATATGAAGGGGCCAGGCCAAAAAGA
>PWGE01000186.1 GCA_003554345.1 Candidatus Sumerlaeota bacterium
ATTTGCATCGATGTACAGGATGAAGAGGATAAGATTTCAGATTAAGACTACAAGAAAAGAATGCTATTTTCATGATTGGTGGCGCTGATGTCCGCATCAGTGTGAATAACTCCTCTGAAAATAAACTCTTCAAAGTATAAGGGACTTTAATCAAAAAAAAACTTGAACCTTAGTATTGACTTGCCGCCTTCCTGGGAGTGCTGATCTCCGACTTACAGTTCACTCTGGCGGTCTGAAAGTTCACTCTGGCGGAATCGGCCTCTTATTCTTATTTTCATCAATTGTGGCGCCAGCCCTCGCGCTGGTGTGAACAATTCCTCTGAAAATATAAAACTTTTTAGATTTTACTTTACGGGTCATCCTGTTTTTTGTATAAAAATTCCCATTCTATAATATTATAATAATACAGGTGATAAATTGGCTAAAGATTCATTATAAACTTTTTTTATTTTTTTGGTAGCGTGATGAGAAAAGAGAAGAAGAAAAAACGAATTACACACAAATTAAATATTACAATGCATCTGTATAATAGTCTTTTTGCTATGGTGGGTTGGTATAAATGCTGTTACCTGTTTGTTTGACGATCAATATCACCTATCGATTATGAATGATGTTAGCAATAGATGTCACATCGTCCCTGTAATCTGCGGTTTGACAAAGATGATTGCGTCATGTATTAAAAAAACGGTTAATTTTTTTCACACGTGATATAATAATTATCCAGAATATGCAGGAGGGTTAGTGTATGGTTAAGTTGCTTATTTTTGTACTAACATTCTTTCAATTAGTAGTGGTGGCCTGTACAGCGGCCGTGGTTAGTGGTGAAGCAACTCCTGATGGACGGCCACTTTTATGGAAGAACAGGGATTCTCTGTCAATCGAAAATGCTGTAGGGTGGTTTGAAGGAGAAAAATATGCTTTTTCCGGTGTCATTAATTCTGATGATCCAGAGGGAGAAGAAATCTGGATGGGACTGAATACTGCTGGTTTTGCTATCATGAATACACATTCTTATAATATCCCTGTTGGTGAAGACTGGGAAGGTGAACTGGACCAGGAAGGACTTCTTATGCGTGAAGCTCTGGGAATTTGTGAGACTGTGAGTGATTTTGAGGAGTTTCTTGAAGATACTGAAGGCGAATGGGGCATTACGGCTAATTTTGGAGGGATCGATAGATATGGCGAAGCTGCTTTATTTGAATGTGGGCCAGATAAGTTCGTAAAATTAGATGCCAGTAATTCCCGACATGCACCCCTGGGTTTTATTGTGACCAGCAACTTTTCTGTTTCCGAAAATCATGAGAGAGGGCGGGGAATGTTGCGTTATCAGCGAGCGAATGACCTTTTTACTGAGGCATATTTGCAGGATAATATAACCCCTCAATTTATACTGCAAGAGGTGACCCGTGACCTGTATAACCCGGCTCTTGGAAAAAATGTAATGAATAAAAATGAGAGTAAAATGCCGCTTATTGATACCATTCTCCGACAATACTCAGTTTCGACGATGGTGGTACAGGGAGTAACACCAGAAGAAGATCCCGTTCAGAGTGTTGCCTGGGTGATTGCTGGTTTTCCTCTTACCATACCCGCTGTTCCATTTTTTGCTCATGATGTTGATACTGTTCCTTCCTTTGCGAAAGCAGGAGAATATGATAATACCTGTCTCTTGAATGAGACGGCACTCGATCGCAAAGAAAAAATACAGCCTTATAATTATATTACAGACGCATTTTATCTCTCAGTTGCTCAGACTCGTTCTTATCTTGAGCAAATAATCCAGGAAGAAAATGATATTTTTCAATTGTATGAAAAACGAAAAGCAATGCTCCAGGAACCAGTTAATCTGGAAGTATTTTATGAAGAAGTTGAAGAGATAATTGATTTCTCAAACTAAAACCGATCATGATTAATGAAGGTGAAAAACTGCTACTTTAATATTTTCTTATAAGGTATTCCTTTGCGGGCTTTGCGAGCTTTGCGTGATACATTCTTATTCTTAGTTCTTTCCCATTCTGACTCCTGAGGATAGTTTTATTTTCAGAGGAGTTTATATAGCAATTCATATAATTTTCGGTAAACTATGCGAACTTAATAACTTTAAGGAGAAATGCCATGTCAACCGATGCTTTTTTATCAGTCTGGGAATCCCGGGAACTCCAGGATCCCATGGCAATTTTTGCTTTCCTTTCTTTTATTGTGGGTTTTATTTATTTTGCAGCATCTTTGAAATTTACGAAGAAGTTCTTTCATTTTTTACCACCTGTCATCTGGTGCTATTTTCTTCCTATGTTTGCCAGCACTTTTGGCTTTCTTCCTGAAGACAGCCCGGTGTATTCGTGGATGACCCGTTATCTTTTACCGCTTGCTCTCATTTTGTTGTTGCTTTCTGCCGACATAAAGGGTATCATGCAATTAGGCCCAAAGGCATTGATAGTCATGTTATTTGGAACAACCGGTGTTTTCATAGGAGGGATTATTTCATACCTTGTTTTTCGCAATTATCTTTTTATGGATACCCCTGGTATAGAAGGAACTATGGAACTTTTAAGGTCTGATGCCTGGAAGGGTGTCGGTGCTTTAAGTGGTAGCTGGATTGG
>PWGE01000269.1 GCA_003554345.1 Candidatus Sumerlaeota bacterium
AATTAGCTAAAGGGGCCCGGTCCATCGCATACGACCTGTTCCCTGAAATGCCCATGCCCAACGACGTCCTCCATTTCTTGTCAATCTGATAAATCATCTGGGCCCAGGTTCCCCATGAGGATATTTCATACACCTGAAAAGAAGGTTCGGTTCTCACTGCCACGCCTTCTCCTATTCCTGCATACATTGCTTCCATATTCCGTCCATAGTAACCCTCACCCATCAAGAGAAGTTTTTCTGTCAGAGGAAGACGATAATCCAGGTTAACCGACCAGGTGTCTGCGCGTTTTTTATTATCAGAAACATTCGTTTCGTGATATTCTTTTCTGCCAAAATGACCGGATACTCCTACTTCTGAATTGTTCTCCGTCAAGCCGGGAAAATTATAAGAAGTACGCGCCTGTAGCACAGGCCCTCCGGAATCCTGTCCAAAACCCTGTGCTCCGGCATGAAGATGATCATCATGATACCGGGTATTGACATCCCTGGGAGAAGATAATGCCATCTCTGCTTTAAACGCTCTGTCTTCGTCTCTTTGAAATAAACGGGTCAGACGAATCTGGGGAGATCGGAAGCCCGCATTTCCTGCATGGGAACGCACACCCAGATCAAGAGTCTGTGGTGCGAGAGGAGAAATCACATCCCAGGTTTGTCCGGCTAACAAGCTCCAATCACCGGGATAATCAAGCTCAAGAAAAGCATGTCTCAGACGCATATGCGCCCTGTCCTGTCTCTCCGCCGCATCATTCATACCATAAAAATCCACCTCGATGTTTCCTCTTTTTTGCACATAATCCTCTTCAGGACCGAGAATGGAGAGACCCAGGCGGGTTTGACGTGCCGTCATGGAAAAATCGCTATCCGTCCGGTCAGGTAAAGCAAAGAAAGAAACACCGTCTAATCCTGCAACTTTAGAACTGTTCCAGATAGCGTCAAATTTAATCATACCGTAAAACTCCAGCTGGTACCTGGTATCAAAAAGGTCGCGGACCGTAGGTAATTCCTGTTTCTCATAACGCTTCTGTTCCTCCGCCAGGTCAGACATCACCTCTTTCATGGCGGCCATTTCCTGCTCTAATTCCTGGATACGTCTTTGAACTAATTCCACATCCTCCGAAGAAGAGCTTGCTCCCTCCCCCATGCCTGTCAGAAAAAAAATGATAAACATGCCAATAATAGCTGCCTTCTTCATAAGTCCACCTCAGTTATATGGTATTGTCATCTATCAATGTGCTTATTTTAATGCATTTTTATTATATAACCAAATTATTTTTTACAGCTGGTCTACTGAAAAGGCATGGTTTGCTTAACTGATTACTCTTGTTATAATATTCGAATTCAAATAAAGATGTAAAGTACATGAAATGAATGTTTTAATCGGGAATTTTCTTATAGCTCTTGGGCAGATTGGAAACATGATAATAAATCTTTACATCATGCTCATTATTATTCGTATCATCCTTTCCTGGTTACAGATATCGCCTTATTCCAATCAGGTGGCTCATTTTTTCTATATTATTACAGACCCTTATCTTCGTTTTTTTCGCAAAATCATTCCCCCTTTTCCAGCAGGCACAGCTTATATCGATTTTTCACCCATTTTAGGGATAGTTATTCTGATGTTCGCCAGAACTTTTATTCTGAATACCCTTACCACATGGGGACAACAACTCGTGGGTGGTTGATACATGACAAGCGCCAGTAAAGCATACATGAAAGAAACTGCCAACGGCATTCTGCTTTCTCTTTATATTCAGCCCCGTGCCCCCAAAAACGAGATATGCGGCTTATTTAATAATTCTCTTAAGATGAAAGTAAATGCGCTTCCCGCCAAAAACCAGGCTAACCAGGAAGTGAAAAGATTTCTCAGCCGTCAGCTAGGTCTTTCCCGTTCTCAAGTGGAGATTCGCCATGGGAAGAAAAGTCGCATGAAAACAGTACTTCTCCATACCACACATCCCGACGTAAAAAATATCCTCTATCAATGGGAGGGATAATATAATGGGACAATTATTACAACAGATTCAAGAATCAGCAAACTATCTTAAAGAGCGTTTACCTGGCACCCCAAAAATAGGCATTGTTCTTGGTACCGGTTTAGGAGGGCTTGCTGATAAAATCAAGGATCCAGTCAAAATCCCTTATGGGGATATTCCTCACTTTCCCACCTCTACCGTGGTAAGCCATAAAGGGAATCTTGTGTATGGTACCTTACATGGGACAGGGATTTTATTGCTTCAGGGAAGGTTTCATTTTTATGAGGGTTACAGTATGCAGAAAATAACCTTTCCTATTCGGGTATTCAAAGCCCTGGGAGGCAAATATCTTCTTCTTTCCAATGCCGCGGGCGGTATGAATCCTCTTTACAAAAGAGGAGACCTTATGGTCATAGAGGACCAGATAAATTTAATGGGAGACAATCCCCTTATCGGGCCCAATGAAGATGAGTTGGGTCCTCGTTTCCCCGATATGTCGGAACCTTACTCCAAAGACCTGATGGACCTTGCCATCGATATAGGTCTGAACAACAACATTTATCTTCACAAAGGAGTGCTGGTAGGAGTCGCCGGTCCCAACCTGGAAACACGTGCCGAATATCGTTTTCTCAGGACCATCGGAGCCGACATGGTGGGAATGTCTACTATTCCCGAAGTACTTGTCGCTGTTCACAGCAATTTAAAAGTGCTGGCTATTTCGATAGTAACAGACGAATGTTTTCCGGACTGCCTGGAACCAGTCAGTGTGGAAAAAATTATTGCGGCGGCAGAAGAAGCAGAACCCAAGCTGTCCACTATTTTTATGGGAGTCATAGAAGAATTATCATCAAAACAATAAATTTCGAAGGAGTATTCTGAAAGTATGGATTATAAAGACACCCTGAATCTTCCCAAATCTATTTTCCCTATGAAAGCCCGGCTGGGAAAAAATGAGCCCCAAAGAGTGGAATCATGGAAAGAGAAAGACATCTATTCCATCATACTCCATAAAAAACAGAAAAACCCTCTTTTTCTTTTACACGATGGCCCCCCTTACGCTAACGGAAACATTCATATCGGTCATGCTCTGAATAAAATCCTCAAAGATATCATCAATAAGTATAAACTGCTGGACGGATATTCCACGCCTTATGTACCCGGTTGGGATTGCCATGGTCTTCCTATCGAACATAAAGTCTGTTCCAACCTGCCCCCGGAAAAACTGGCATCCATGTCGAAGCTTGAAGTACGTAAAAAATGCCGCGATTATGCCCTTAAATATCTCCATTTGCAAAAGGAGGAATTTCAACGGCTGGGTTGTCTTGGAGATTGGGAAAACCCGTACCTTACGTTAGATCCTTCTTATGAGAAGGGCGTTCTGCAGGTTTTAAAAAAACTGGTAGAAAAAGGAACTGTTTACAAAAGCCTTAAACCAGTATCCTGGTGCGCCCGATGTGAGACGGCTCTTGCCGAAGCAGAAGTAGAATACCACGATCATACTTCTCCCTCTATATTTGTATCCTTTCCGGTGATAAAAGGGGAAAAGCAAGATATTTCTTTAGATAATCTCTATTTCGTCATCTGGACAACGACCCCCTGGACCCTCCCTGCAAATGTCGGTATCTGTCTTCATCCCGACTTCACCTATGTCATCGCCCGTGATGAAGATGGCAACAGGTATATTGTAGCCAGAGAACTTCTGGAAAGCTTTTCTGAAAAAAGCGGTAAAAAACTGACCGTTGTAGATAAACATGCCGGAAGTTACCTGGAAGGGTTCATCTGTCAGCATCCTTTTATTAAAGAAAGAAAATCCCGGGTTGTCCTTGATGATTATGTCACCCTGGAACAGGGGACCGGTTGTGTGCATATAGCACCCGGCCACGGCCAGGAAGACTACCTGATCGGACTCAAGTATGACCTGCCAGTGCTTGCCCCTGTGGATGATGATGGCCGTTTTACGGAAGATTTCAGCGATTGCCAGGGGAAAATGGTCTTCGAAGCTGACAGTCAAATAATCGAAATCCTCAAAGAATCCAACAACCTTCTGGCTGTAGAAAAGTTGCCCCATTCTTATCCTCATTGCTGGCGTTGCAAAAAACCTGTTATCATGCGGGCAACTGAACAATGGTTCATTTCCATAGATCATGACCATCTTCGAGAACAGGCTCTGCAGGAGTGCGACAAAGTCCAATGGATTCCTGGATGGGGTAAAGAACGTATAAGAAATATGATAAGTTCTCGCAGTGACTGGTGTATTTCCCGCCAGAGAAGCTGGGGTGTCCCCATCCCTGCCTTTCAATGCACTTCCTGCGGAACAGCTCTTTTGAAACCGGAACTTATTGAATTTTTCATGGAAATCGTCAAAAAAGAAGGGACGGATGCCTGGTTCTCCAAAGAAACCAGCGAGCTCTTACCGGAAGGATACCAATGTCCTGAATGTGATAATAGCTCCTTTGAAAAAGAAAACAATATCATCGACGTCTGGTTTGAATCCGGCGTCAGTCATCATTCCGTAATGGATGAACGACCCGAATTACAGGCACCGGCTGATTTATACCTGGAAGGAAGTGACCAGCACAGGGGTTGGTTTCAGAGTTCTCTGCTGACCAGTGTGGCGTACCGGAATACAGCTCCGTTCAGGAAGGTTCTGACCCATGGGTTTCTCCTCGACGGTAAGGGCAAAGCCATGCATAAATCAGCAGGAAATGCTATTTCTCCTATCGATACCTGTCACAAACTGGGTGCTGATATTTTAAGACTATGGGTTTCCTCAGAAAATTACCGGGAAGATGTCCGGCTTTCTGAAGAAATACTTCAGCGGATGTCCGACGCTTACCGGAAAATACGCAATTCAATCCGCTTCATAATTAACAACCTCTCTGATTATAATCCTGAAAAAGACGAAGTCTCTTTTGAAGATTTTACTATTCTGGATAAGTACCAGTATTCCCGTTTGCAGTCTCTTTCTCTATCTCTGCAGGAAGCCTATGAACAGTTTGCTATTTACAGGGTTTTTCACCTTATTTACAATTTTGTAGTACGGGACCTGAGCTCCTTTTACCTGGATATTGTTAAAGACAGACTTTACACCTTTGCCCGGGACAGTAAAGAACGGCGGGGTACTCAAACCGTTCTTTACCATACCCTTCGGACCATTACCCTTTACCTGGCACCTATCCTTTCCTTTACCGCTGAAGAAATCTGGGAATACCTGCCCGGGGAAAAAGAAGAGACTGTATTTCTGGAAGAGTTTCCCTCTATTGATAAAACGCATCAGAATACCGACCTGGAAAATGATTTTTCAATTCTGCTCCAGCTCAAAAATCTGGTAAATAAAGAAATAGAGAATAAACGCGATAAAAAAATAATCGGTCATTCTCTGGAAACAAAAGTAACCCTGTTCTTTGAAGATAAGGAGACAAAAGCAGTTGTCGAAAAATACCGTCATTGGCTGAAAGCAATTTTTATTGCCTCTGAAGTACATATTGCGTCTGAAGTGCCCCGGGAAGCTTTTACTGATGAACAAATCATGAAGAATGTTTATGTTAGTGTGGACAAAAAACCCGGGATCAAATGTCCCCGTTGCTGGAAAACCTTTGACGAAGAAAACATAGATGAAAGAAAAGGGATCTGTAATAAATGTGTACAGACCCTTCATTATATAGAGAAGATGGAGGCTGGCGATGCGTAAGACAGAATTGACAAAGCTAAAAACAATGCTTCAAAAGGAGAAGGAACACCTTGATAAAGAGCTCGACCATTTTGAATCATTGCTTCTTTCTAAAACGATGAAGGAAGCAGGTGGGGACCTTTCAAGTTGTACCACTCATAAGGCAGATCAGGCAAGTGATATTGATGAAAATCAGAAATTGTTTATTATCATGGAACGGGTCCAGAAGCGTCTGAAAGACGTCGATGAAGCTCTTAGTAAAATAGAAAATGGAGACTTTGGTTCGTGTCGCTACTGTGGTAAAAAAATCCAGTTAGAACGCTTAATGGCTAAACCTCATGCCGAACTTTGTATTGAATGTCGTGAAGAAATGGACGCCTCTGAAAATAATCATTAAGCACCTGCATATTTCCACAGATAAACAAACAAGGAGGGCGGCAGGAAGGAATTTATAAGGATTTCGAAGAGAAGAGGCCGAAAGAAGAGTTTCCTTGCTTGCGAGTCTTGAGCAATTACAACCTTCTGTTCTTCTCTGAACATTCCTTCCTTCTTGATATTTATGGCCCGGGAAAATGCATGCAATAATTACATAAAAGCCGGTATTCTTCTTGTACTCTTCATTATTCTGGATCTGCTCACCAAGTGGCTTGTTATCAGTTACCTGGATGACATTATTCGCCCTTTGCCCGGCGTCATTTCTCTGGAAAAAACACAAAACCCGGGTATTGCCCTGGGAATGTTGCCGGGTGCCCAAAATATTCTTCCCTTTGTAATACCGGTTGGCATTGTCATTATAGCTTTCTTCTTATGGAAGACTCCTCCATCTAAACCGTGGGAATTTTATGGATACGTATGTATTTTAGGCGGGGCTATTGGTAATTATATCGACCGTATACTCAATGGAAAAGTAACTGATTTTATTCGCATGGACTTTCTGGGGCATCTTTTCCCCTACATCTTTAATGTGGCCGATATCATTATCTGTACAGGAGTAGGTTTTGTCATTCTCCAGCTTATACTTGATATGAGGAGGAAATCCCATGTATCCGATTCTGCTTAGATTCACCCTTTTTGAACGTGAATTTATCATCTCCACTTATGGAGTGTCTATAGCAGTAGGAATCGTCCTTGCTTTCCTCTTCTTGTATCGCCACACCCGCATCATTACCAAAAGCCCCTTTGAGTTCACCACCGACCTTATGTTTTATATCCTGATTCCTGCTTTCATTGGAGCCCGAGTTGCATTTATTCTCGCAGAATTTCCAGGTTTTCTGGAATCACCAATGTCTTATATATTCGCCCGCGGCGGTTTTGTTTTTTATGGAGGGGTTATTTTTGGCTTTCTCGGAGGATTATATTACGCTCACAAAGTCAACATACCCTATCGCCGTCTGGCTGATATATGTACCCCCGCTTTCGGCATTGCACATTTTTTTGGACGTATTGGGTGCTTTTTAAATGGATGCTGCTATGGTCTGGCTGTAGACTCCAATGTTGCCGCCCCCCTCGAGCACCTTTCAAAGTGCGGCTGTCAATTTTATACTATCTATGAAAATGAGGTGTATGCTCTTCCCCATCTCCACCTGCCCACCCAGCTTTATGAAGCCGGCTTTGCCCTCATAATGACTTTCTTTTCAATGTACTTAATCAAACGCTGGGCAAAAAAGGAAGGCCGCTTATTTTATCTCTATATCATGAGCTATTCTATTTTCCGCTTTTTTGTGGAATTTTTAAGAGGAGATGACCGCGGCATCCAGCTTTTTTTCCTCTCTTTTTCACAGATCATTGCTTTGCTCCTGTTAGTCCTGCTTGTAGTATGCCGCAAAAAATTCATAGCTAACGGTGAGTAGACTTAATCGAACGTCTCTTTTCCTTTTTCTTTTATTATTTTTCTCTCTCTTTGTAAGACTTTATTTTTCATATATTATCCCTTACTGGCAGGGACCGGATGAGCCAACTCACTATGAGTACGTTCATTATCTGTATCAGCAATATCATATCCCCGTTCATCAGCAGTGGGACAATGTAGAATTACAAAGATACATTATTCACTCTATGACCAGACACCATACCTGGCTTTATATGGATGATTTTTCCTCCTACAATCGGGAGCATTTTCTGGATCATTATAGTCAGATCGATAATAGTCCCCCCTTATACTATGCTGTAAATGCTTTTTTTCTCTCCTTTTTTTCTCCCGGGGATGTGGAGAGTGGCTTGTTATACTCACGTATTCTCAACATCCTCTTGGGGATATGCCAGCTGGGAATCCTTTTTTATTTTACCCGTCATCATCTCTTTCGAAAAGACAGAACGGCCTGGCTTTTTTATCTCTTCTGGATAGTGCTTTTACCACAATTTATATTTATCAACTCAGTGCTCAATAATGACAACCTCGCTTATATCATTCATTTTCTATTTTTATGGGCCGCTTTTTCCTATCACCGCTTTCCAGATAAACGAAAACTGGCCGCCATGATACTCCTCACCATCGTCGGTTTTTTTACCAAAAGATACCTGTATTTTATGCCCCTCTTTATCCCGATAATTATTGTAATGACTCACAAACCACGCCGGGAAACGATTATAAAGGGAGGCATAATCACCCTGGCAGTTCTCTTTCCCCTTCTCTTATTGTATTTTTATACTTCTCCGGTAGCAGGTCGTGAACTGAGGGAACTCTATTATATCTATTCATACCTTCGCGAAGGAGGAATGCTTCTTCTCAGGGACCTGTTTCCATTTCTGGACACCCTTATCAGCTCCTATTTTTTCAGAGCTGGCTGGATGAATGTTCATTTCCCTCTCAGGATTCACACCCTTCTTCTTCTGGGAGTTATAATCAGTACATTCTGGTTCTGTCGCCATTATAAGGGCGAAAACAAATCACTTATTCTTCTTTTCACCTTTTTCTATATCGGATTGATTTTTGCATCTGATTTTCTTCATCCTTATCGTGGTCCTCAGGGACGTTATCTTTTTCCCGTCCTGCCCCTCTTTCAGTTTGTCATGTTTCAGGGCATATTAAGCCGCTTTAGTTCATTAAGAAACATTGTTTTTAAACTATCCACCGCTGGCTGGCTGGTATTTTTCATTTCCAGTTTAGTAACAATTTGGTATCATTATTACTTTAAATACACCTTTCTGAGATAATCATGAAAACTTTACCTGTCAAAGAAGAATTTTTAAAAAAAATTCAACATCATCACTACGATAAATTACATAATCAGTTTCTGGAGGCGCTAGAAACAACGGATAATCCCCGGGAAGCTGAAAAAAAGATAGAAAACTTCTATTCGCTTGCTGTTCAGCGATTTTTTGGAGATTTTGTAGTTCTCAATTATCAATTTCTATGCGATAATTGCTCCAAAAAAGAATTGATCCCTGAAGAGGTGGCAAAAAACCAACGCTCTGTTATGGATACAATGGCCCTCTTTCTGGAAGAGAGAATGACCCATCAGCTTCAGTATGCATTGCGGGAAGAAAAATTTAAACTGATTTATCACTATTCTCTAAAAATTTTGAACTGCCGGGGTTCTTTTGAGGCTCTTCCGAGTTCACAGCAAAAGGTTCAGGTGAAAAAATTAGCCTCCGCCATAGCAAGTCTTCACACTCAGAAGGAATATTGTGAAAAAAAACTGTTTTCCCGGCTGATAAAAAAACTCAATATTACATCTTATCAATCACTTTTTCAAAAAACCTGCCGGTCAAGATGGAATAGTTTTTATGAAGCCTCTGCAGCTCATCAAAGCCCATCATCTCAGAATGCCTTCAACAATATTATCCGTACTGCCCGCAATTACCTGCCCGGTCCAAATGAATTATCCGACCCCTCCGCTGATGAGATAGAACGATTCATCTTTTTTTTGAGCTACCTTTTTACACCTTCTTTTCTTTATCCCAAGCTACGAGAGGACTATTTTTTCACTCTTCTCCCCGCACTGGTTGAGTACAACGCCCGTTCTCTTTCTTCTGCCGTTCAGACCAATGACAGTTCCAAACGCTTCTATTTTCAGCTGGGATTGAAGGCTCGAAAAGTCGTCAACCAATCATTCAAAAAAATCTCCCGGCTTCAACGACTGAAAGGATTTCAGAAATTCTGTACCCAGATTAAACCTGATGACCCTCATTTTTCCCAGACACTGGAAGTAGTCGGTATGTTTCGAAATGAGAAAAGCAGCGTCTACCTCAACAAGCTCCTGCCAAAACTCAACCAGGAAAAAGCCAGAATTGCCTTACTGGGTCTGAGCAGAATTCCCACCGAAGAAAATGCATCCCGTTTATATAAAACCACCAAAAAACTCTGTTCTTCCAGAAAAAAATTAGAAAAGAACCAGAAAAGGGCTCAGGAATTCCTTATTACTTATTTCAGGATTATTGCTCTTTCTCAATTTCCGGGAAACCTGAGAATGAACTGTTTTTATAGAGGATGGGAACTCGCTCAGAACTTTGACACGCGCAACAAGTTCGAAATCACCTTACTGGTATTTCGCCAATTTGCCGACTTTCTTCCCGGGGCAGATCAGGGGAATATGCTGCTGGACCTGCTGCAGGGATTAAATCTTCAGGTTAAACAGGCTGTTTCTGCCCAACAGATACAGAAAGAGGTAAAAAATATCAAAAAAGTCCTGGCACAAAACAAAAAACAGGTCATTAATCTGCTGGCACAGGACAGTGGTAAAATAAATATTCCTCCTTCAGAGGGGCTTCTTCTCCTGCTGGAATTCATTACCAGGCACTCTGATCCGGCTCTTGTACCCTTTTGTGAGAGAACACTTCATTTAACCCGCGATTTTTTCTCCCGCACGCTTTCTCCTTATCAAATACCCCACTCTTTTCATCCGGAAAAAGGAGAAAAAATACCTTTATCGCAGGTTACCGTCCTGGAGCATCTGGCAGAAGCTGTCGAAGCCTGCGACGGCATAGATTCACCCCTTTTCAAGCAGATTGTCTCTTCATTGAAAAGAGCCAGGAAAAAAACACCATCCTCTGCTAAGAAAGAAACAGAAACAGAGGCAAAGGAAGAGGAAGAAAAAGAAGTTACTTCTCAATCTGATGATAATAAAAGGCCTTCAGAAGTGACGGACCTTGAAAAGAAAAGACAGGCCTTTATGGAACGACGAAAGCAACGTCTCGCAAAAGAAAAAAGGAAACCCTATGGTTAAGTCACCTCGTCGTAAATTATTATTTCTTGTCCTCCCTGTCATTCTTCTGGGAATCATCATTGTCATGGGAGTCGCTATTTTCAGGCTCTCCCAGGATCACCAGGAATTGCAAAACGAAGTGCAACGTTTACATCATAATGAACAGGTTCTGACCGGACGGGTGGAGAACCTATCAGGATACCGCCAGCGACTGAACCAGCACGAAACCTTTATTGAAATCCTTAATCAAACGATGGCTCTGCGGGAACTACCCACGCGGGAAGTGGTACCCATTCAAACCGTAGGAGAAGATTTTCTGTTGTCGTTCCTGGAAAAACAGTGGGAAGAGGAACTGGGAGAACAACTCCTTCATATTGAAGATATTCTGAAAAATATGGCACTTATAGAACCGGATTATGATATCCGGGAAGAGGTTACCGCTCTTTACATCGATCAAACTGCTGGTTTTTATGACTACCATGAGGGCCTTTTTTATATAATGGAAACTTTCGACATGCAAAATGTGATGGGTAAAATTATCGTTTCTCACGAATTGACCCATTTTCTTCAGGACCAGCATTTCAATATCGAAGAATTGATGGCAGCGCATGATGCCAGTACAGACCAGCAAACCACTATTCTTTCGGTGCTGGAAGGAGACGCCACCTTAGCCATGATGGAATGGTCCATGGAATACGGCATTCCAGGATCTCTCCAGGATTTAACCGATTTTCTGCTGATAGGCGATGCCCAGATGGATTTTGCCGACACACCTCAGATTATTCAGGACATGTTGCTTGAACCCTACCTGGCAGGAATCGATTTCTTCACCTATCTGCAAAATGCAGACGTGGAAGACTGGCGCAATAAGCCCTTCAAAAAACCTCCCGTCAGCATGGAAATGGTGCTTCATCCGGAAAAATACCTGGCATATGACAATTTTCCCAGGGAACTGGACATTCCTGAACATTTTACAGAGAATCACGGTGATATTATATATACTGATGTTTTTGGTGAACTCTATCTTCGGTCTGTTATAAGGGAATTTAATCAACATGAAGAGTTAAAAACCAATGAAATAGCGGCGGGCTGGAACGGCGATAAAAATGTCCTCTTTGAAGAT
>PWGE01000095.1 GCA_003554345.1 Candidatus Sumerlaeota bacterium
CAGGATAGCAGTGGGAGGACGGGCCTTTAACCTTGCCCCTGATCTCCCCGCTGAGTGGGGTGTGGATGTTATGGCTGATAATGCCGGGGAGCTGGCTGAATGGGCGGAGCAGCATATATGATGACAGCAAAATATGCCGCCAGGATTGACTGCCGGAAGCTCATTGAGGTCTTGTGATGGCGCGAGCGGAGCATATGAGCGCGGAGAAGTTAGCCAGGGGAGCCCTCACCCTGACGGTGATTGCGGTTTCCTTGATTATTTTTCGGGGCTCGCTCAGTTTTTTCAACAGTCTGGTTATTCCCCTGGCAATTTATCTCATGCTGGCTGATTTCAGACCGGGAGAGCTTGCAACTGTCTTTCTGTCGGCTCTCATAATGGTTATCCTGTTTTTTAGCACCCAGACTTTTTTTATGTTGAGCTATGGTCTGCTGGCACTGCTGCTGACGGCTTTGGCTGGTAGGGGAGCAATTTTGCGGCTAGTTGTCCTCTCTCTGGGAGCAGCTCTCTCCTTCATTGCCGCTATCCTGATGACCGATTTGCTCCTTACCACAGCGATTCAGCAGGTTTTGACCTCCCTGGCAGGCGGCAGCCGGACCGGCTTTTATCTGTTGGTTTTAGGGGAAGGGATAGCTGTAAGAGGGGTTTTAACTGCTGTCAGCACCTGGCTTAAAGAGAGGATTAAAGTTTGATATCTATACAAAAAGCGTTTTTAAATATCTGAAATATTAGTTTTGAGTGATAAAAGGTGAAGTTGGGTAAAATTTAGGTGGGTTGTTAGATAGGTGGTTGGTAGATTTGTTTAAGCGATTACATTGGTCGGTAACACTCCTACAAAAGTCCTATGGATTATTTCGACAGAACATGATAAAATTTTTTCAAATAGGTAATTTTTTTTTCTACTACAAAAAATTTACTTTAGGGCTTTAGAGCCTTAAGTTAAAAATCTTTATTTTAATAAAATATTTTAAATCAATAAATAAAACACCTCAAAAACCAATAATTTTAAATAATTTTTTTTGCCCAGTTATAAAAGGAAGCCCTAACCGCTGACTAGAATATGATATTAATCTTAATTTTGCCTTATTTTCCCCTGTTAAAAGGTTATTATTAAGTTAATTAATTTGGTCTGCTGATTGGCTGGTTATAATCTGGCAGACCTTTTTTTTGTGTAAATTTTTTTTGTTAATCTCAGAAAATTGCAGCTATTGTTTAGTATAAGGCAGTATTTCAGCTCTAATGCAGTTTTTTGATATTATATCTATTTTATGGAGGGCTATATATGAATGATGTTTCAGTCACAACCAGAGCTGTACCCGCTGAAAAGGCCTCATCCTGGCAGAAAATTCTTAATCTTGCTGCTCGAATATATGAGCTTCCGGCAGCTTTAGTTATGCGGGTAGACCGCCCCTATATCGAAGTATTTAAGGCCAGCAGCAACCCGGACAACTCCTATGCAGAGGGGGGAACGGGAAGAACTAGCTGGCCTTTACTGTGAAAAGACAATTTCCCGGAAGGGAGAGCTGGAGATAGTCAATGCCCTAAAAGAAGATGAGTGGCAGCCCGATAACCCCGATATTGAGATGGGACTTATCTCTTATTTAGGACTTCCGCTCAGCTGGCCTGACGGGGAAATCTTTGGAACTATCTGTGTGCTGGGCCGGGAACCCAGAAAATTTAAAGCTGAGGAAAAGGAGCTCTTCCAGCAGTTTAAAGCTATGATTGAAGCCGATCTTAAGCTGATAGAGCAGCAAAAGCAGATCAGGAGCCTGATCAGAGATAAAACCAAAAAGGAGAAAGAGTTGAAAAGAAGCAAGCGCCTGCTGGAGCAGAATGAGAGGCTGGCCGGCGTTGGAGGATGGGAATACTATGCCGATGAAGACAGGGTTTACTGGACCGATGAACTTTTTCGGCTGCATGGCTTTCCCCTTTCCGCTGATTCAGAGTTAAAAGCAGGCTATATTGAAAAAAGCCTGAAACAGTACCCCGAACCCTACCGGGAGCAGGTGGAGACAGCTTTTCAGAGGGCAGTAGCAGAGGGTAAATCCTACGAACTCGAGGTGCGCTTTGTCAGCGCTGACGGGAAAAGGATGTGGGTTAAAACTGCCGGTGAGCCAGTAACTGACAGCTCCGGCAGGGTTGTCAGGGTGCTCGGTACCTTTATTGATATAACGGAATTTAAAAACATTCAGCTTAAGCTTAAAGAAAGAGTCAAGGAACTGGACTGCCTGCATACCATAGCAAACTACCTGGCTGATAACAGCCTTACACTTCCTGAGATGTTTGACCATACTCTCACAATGCTCTCCGGCTATTTCTGGAATCCTGAGAGGACAGCAATTCAGCTGACTTACCGGGATAAGGTATACGGCGAGGCTGACTGTCAGGTGAGCCAGAAAGTAATTTCCAGCCCGCTGGAGATTAACGGCAGGGTTGCAGGCCGGTTAACCGCTATCTACTGCGGAGAGCCCAAGCTGGAAAATCCAGCAGTATCCCGGCAAAATCCCTTTCTTCCCGAAGAAGAAAAACTGCTGGCCACGGTGGCAAATGAGCTCAGCATTGTTATTGAGAAAAAGGAGATTGAGGAGGCCAG
>PWGE01000137.1 GCA_003554345.1 Candidatus Sumerlaeota bacterium
GGGAGCGAACATTACCTGGGACTCTTCAGATACCGTCCATCAGATGGAGAGCCTTTAGAGGGCTTTGATCTTGATTACAAATGTGGCGAGGTCGATTGTGATGAAGACGGCAATATTTTCGTCGTGGATAAAACCACCTTTAAATGGCACGTCTATAAGCCCGATGGGAGTGAGTACGCGGGAAGCCCTGTAGGAGATCAGACCTCAGACAATATTCACCGCGGCATCAGTGTGTCAAATGACGGAAGCAAAGTATATGTTATCAGCGAAACTGAAGGAACCGTCTATGCCTGGTCAGGTTCAATCACTGAAGATGGTGTCGATTATGAAAAGGAAGAAAACCTCATCAAGGGACTCGGTCATGCCAGCGGAGGAGTGGAAGTAAGAGACGACGGCAAAATACTGGTAGGAAATGATCCGGGTTCCAGGGTATTTGGTTTTCATGCAGATCATACGCCCTGGGGCACATTATCCGGCGGAAATCCTTCCCTTGTAGACCCTCGCGGAACAGTTTCATCCGAAGACGGAAAAATTCTATATGTTATTTGCAAATCCACCACCCCCATGGTACAAAAGTGGAGACGAACGGAAGAGCCAACAGCTGCTTCCACCTGGAAATTCTATATGGAATAAAGCATCATACCGGGGGGATTCTGTGGATGTCCCTGGATAAAGTGATAATTCTGAGAAGAGTGTATTTTTGAATGACCAGTCATTTCAAGTTTAGAATTTACTTCGATGGCATGTATATAACCAGTCATAGGTGGTGAGTCGAAGATCCATTCTCGCCAATCCGGCACAGGGTATGCTGGTTCTATGATATTTTTTATGGGGATTTCTCATGCCTGCTCAGAAGTAGGCACCACCAATGCCAGAGGGAACTTTCAGAATACAATGTCACAAAACCCTGAATAAGAATGTATCACGCAAAAAAAATAGGAGACAGGAGTTTGTCAGATAACAGATAATTAAGTAATAGTTTTTCCAGGTTGTGCCCATGCCGGCGTGATCAACACCCTTCTTTATATCCAGAAGTTGACTTCCACACAAAGAATTTATTTGGTTATGGGGGGTTTTTATCTGAAGAATGCCTCCACCTCTCAAGTGGGTCAAATCATTGAACATCTCCAGCGAATGAAACCTGAACGTATCATTCCCTGCCATTGCACTGGAGAAAAAGCTGTTACGGCTTTACACAGGGTATTTGGTCGCAGTGTTCAGCCCGGCGAAGCCGGGAAAATACTGGCGCTGTAAAAATAATACAAAAGGTGCATCTGAATTTTTTTCTTTTCATTCACCTTTTTTTGTTTAAGATAATATAAAATGAAAAATAGTTCACTATCAAATCTCTTACCTCTTATTTTGGCAGTCGTGGGCGCCACTCTTCTATCTGCCTCCACCACTTCCCTGATTATTGATGATTTTTCTTACCAGACGGACGAAGAAGCACGCTCTTTTTGGGAAGCCGGCTATGGTTTTCCGGAAGTAGCCATAGGAGAAAAAGAGGGCGAACACTACATGGAGGCTCCCCTCTCATATCAGTCCAGCCAATCCCGTCACTACTGGGATAAAAGTGTTTCCCTGGATCTTTCACCTCACAAGAGATTCACAATGGATGTAGAGATACCCTGCTTTGATTACATACAGTCTTTCACCCTTTATTTTCACTGTTCTTCCTCCGAAAGCTGGGCTTTTATCAATCATGAAATAAAAAGTATCGGACGCCAGGAGTGGGTTTTTCACAAAGAGGAGTTTTCCTATCACACCGAGGATGTTGACTGGGGCAGCATCGATCGTATTCGCTTTTCTCCCTGGAAATTTCAGGATGGGGACAGTTATCTGCGTTTTTACCAATTTCTCGGGTTATCACCTGAAATCTCTATTGTACACCAGGCAGATTCTGCCAATCCAGAGATAGCCCGGGATACTGCAGAAAGAATAGACGCTCTCCTCTCTGAAATAACCTGGGATGCAAAAATAATAAACAGCTCGGATGTGGAAAAAGGGCGGTTAGATGGTGCGAAGGTAGCGTTTTATCCTTATAATGATAATATTTCGGAAAAGGAAATAGAAGCGCTTCAGGACTTTATTGAAGAAGGTGGTCATATCATAGCCTTTTATTTGTTGTGCGATGAATTAGCCAGTATCCTGGGAATCAAAAATACTGGCTGGCAAGAGGACCCCAATGGATGGTTCCATTCATATATATTTGATGATGAAGAAATTATCGGTCTGCCGAAGAGGGTGGAACAGAATTCCTGGAATATCCGTCATGCCGAACCGGAAAGAGATGACAGCCGCGTTATAGCCTTCTGGGAAGATGCCGGGGGAGAACGGCAGGACTATCCTGCCTGGCTTATCTCAAACACCGGCGCTTTCATGACTCATATCGTTCTTGACCACGATGTCCCAAATACCCGACAGGCATTGATCGGTATCATGGGAGAGCTTCATCCTTCCTTATGGAAGGAAAAAATGGAAATAGCCCTGGAAGAAAGCGGAAAAATTGCCTGTTATGAAAATTATGAACAAGAGGCAGTTTTTAATTATGAAGAAGACCTTGAACCTGA
>PWGE01000295.1 GCA_003554345.1 Candidatus Sumerlaeota bacterium
AGAAGTGGATGTTGAGAAGGTTGCAGATTTTCACGATAGAAAGGGCCCTAAACTGCGAACAGTACAACGAAAGGAAAGTTTTATGAGATATATTTTTCCGGTAAATATGAGCTAATTTGTGAATTAATGACGATAGGATCTAGATATTATTTCGGAGGAGTTACTGATGGATATTAAAGATATTTTGCTGCTCGGAGGTACTAATTTTAACAATGAAAATTTTAGAAGATGTCAGCAGAATATCAGTCGGGATAAAGATATTAAGCTTCTGATTTTTTTGGGCAGAAAACCTTTTTATGAGGTAATAGTGCTTTTTATACTTTTTCTGGTTAACGGAGTTAGAATTTATTTTGGGCACAGAGGTTTATCTTTCTATCTGATTTTGTTAGTATATTTTCTTTACCTGGTAATTATAAACTGGCGTAAGATTAACAATTTTCGTCGATATTTATTCTACTTCCTCTCAGGCAGCTCTCCTTCCAATCCCTTAGATATCTGGGATCCTATTGCTACCAGCATTTCTGATGGACAGGTGCTTTTACCAGCAGAGAGATTATCTTCCGACAAACAAAAAGTATCAATGATATATACTGGTGAGCCTTATTATCAACTTAAATATATTGACAGTTTAACCTTAAGCTGGAACCATACAAAATTAAATTACATAATTCATCTTCGCCATTTACTGAAATTTTTTCTTGATTTTGCTGTGAAAACTGTAGCCGGTTACTCAGAAGAAAAAATTTTTTGTTGATAGGCAGACAGGGATTAGTGAGCTGCAGGTAAGTGATTATGTTTTTGGGTTGCTGTTTTTCAGCAAGTATTTGAAAATGACAGTGGAAAAAGAGGAAAGAGAAATTACAACAATCGATATCAGCAATATACCAGAATCAGATAGGCCTTACTTGAAAATTTTCTTTAAGCTGGCAGCTTCCCCTGAGAAATTTAACTTTGCTGAGGTTACTGATCACAAGGAGAGCGCGGGATCTTTCCTGAAAGTGGAAGAAATTAATTTTTCTGGCTATAATGAAGCAAAGGAATATACCTGTTGGATAAAGAAAATCAGAAATTGGTTTAATTTAATCAGCAGGAAAAAGATAAGGATACCTGTCAAGAGATTTGTTGCAAAGTCCAGAAGTCAGCAGTCTGATATCCTGCCGGCCCAGGTTAACAGCAAAAATGAAACTTTAATAATTCTTCTGGGAGGTGCTGAACAGAATCTTGGCTCGCTGGAATTAATTGCTGAACATAAATGGCAGCAGAAAAATCCCTCGGTAGGCATAGCAGAAAATGTTTTTGATAATCCCGGGAAAATTGCCAAATTCCAGGTTGGAGCAGAAAACCTGGTTTACAGCTGCAGGGCGGCCAGGGATCTAAAAATGGTGGGGCGAAAAGTCAGAGGAGAGCATAAAGGCAAAGCAGAACTTTTTTCTTTTAAGCTTAACAACCTCCGGATATTAAGTATTTATGGTTACAGCGCTGCGATGACTAAGATTTCATTGACTAAATTTTTGCTGGCTCTGAAACAGGGCGACAGCAAAAAAATACCCTGGAAACATCCAGATAAAAGGGATTTTGAAACTTTAATGTATCTTGCAGATGATCGGGAAGAAGACTTTTACAGCTCTGATATGCTTCAATTTTGGGATGATAATGATATAATCAACCAAAAATTAGAAAGACTTATTATATTGCTGGAGCAGATGAATCTGAAAGTTAAATACAAAAGATATCAATGAAATTAGCAGGAGAGATTTGCTGGTGTTTTTTGGGGAGGCAGAAAATGAGCAGAGATAGCTGGCAGGAAGGCCAGGAAAATTTCGAACAGCAAGAAAATTATTGGAAGATTAAGGAAAGAGAATCTGTCAGTCTTGGTAGATTCGAAATTTATCATGATAGAATTTTAACAGCTGAGAATAAGGAAACTTTTTATTCCTATGTCGATATTAAAACCGGGGTTTGTATACTGCCAGTAAAAAATTCTGAAACCCCGACTTCCGAAAGAGAAGTTGTTATTATCAAACAGTATCGGCATTCACTAAAAAAATGGGAATATGAATTACCTGCAGGAATGGTGGATACAGAAGAGAGCCCTGAAGAAGCAGCCCGGAGAGAGTTGACTGAAGAAACGGGCTATGAGGCGGGAAAGCTAACTTCTCTGGGATATTTTTATCCATCTGCTGGCTCTACCAATGAAAAAATATATTTGTTTCTTGCAGAGAACCTGACCAGACAAGAACAGGAACCTGACACGGGAGAGGAAATTGAAATTATCAACATCTCACTGCAAAAACTCAAGACAATGATTGTTAGTAATGAGTTTAACCATGGTGCAGGGCTTGCGCTCATCTGCCGCTATTTGCTGGGGTGACGCAGGCGGGGCGTATCTGGCTGGTATCGATGCAGGCGTATTTGGTCGGTACCGGGTTCCCTGACGTTTTTCGACAAAATGGATATAGAAAAATATGATGAAAGCTATTGGTTTATATTTTTTTGTGAATCCAAATTGATTTAGCTCAGCCAGCAAGTATGTATGTTATAATGTAAATAGACTGACCTATATCAGGTAG
>PWGE01000221.1 GCA_003554345.1 Candidatus Sumerlaeota bacterium
CCGTATTACGTTTTATCCGCTCGGATCGTCCACGATTACTGATTGCAGATGAGGTAGGAGTGGGGAAAACCATAGAAGCGGGATTAATCCTTAGAGAACTGCAGTCTCGGCGTGATATACGTTCTATCCTGATTATCTGTCCTCGGCCGCTTGTCACTGAACGCAAGTGGGAACTGGAAATGAAACGGTTTGAAGAGCAATTTTCTCATCTCAATGGAAAAGAATTAAGGTATTGTATTCGTGAAATGGATCGGGAAGGCGTCTGGCCTGATCAATATCAACGCATCATTCTCCCCTACTCTTTATTCGATGAAGCTCTATTACATGGAACAGACTCAAAAAGGTCGAAAAAACATAAAAAGGGGTTATTTGATCTAGATCCTCCACCTCGTTTTGACCTCATAATCGTAGACGAAGCTCATCATATTAGGAATCAAGATACTTTCAGCTATAAAGCAGTAAAATATTTTTGTGACCATGCAGAAGCCGCTTTATTTTTAACTGCAACTCCAATACAACTCGGAAATAACGATCTTTTCGTCCTGCTAAATACACTTCGCCCCGATCTCATTATTGATAGAGAAAGCTTTGAACATATGGCAGAGCCAAATCCTAATATAAATCAGGCTATTTCTCTTGCAAGATCCCAGGAATCCGGCTGGGATAGCAAAGCTATAAAAGCCCTTGATAAAGCATCTGCTACACAGTGGGGAAGATCAATTCTCAAGAATAACCCTGAATATCATCAGACACGCAGATTTATTGAAGAAGAAAACATTACTGGGAGACAGAGAGTTCAACTGATTAACAATCTTGAAGGATTACATACTTTTTCCCATATAATCAATCGAACCCGGCGTAGAGATATTGGAGATTTTACGGTTCGTAAACCAGAAACCTGTATAGTTAACTTTACCCCTTCTCAACGAGAATTTCATGATGAATTACTTGATACCCAGGCACAAATTTTTAGCAAGCTTCACGAAAACGAAAATGTAAAATTTATGATGACAACTATCCGGAGACAGGCTGCCAGTTGTCTTTATGGACTGGCACCTTTTATAGAAACAATTCTTAATCGCCATATAGATGAGTTATCATGGAATGAAGGAGATGACTGGGAATTTCTCACGGAGACTAATTCTGTTGAATTAATTGAATCACGTATTAAAACTATTTTGGAAAGAGCCCGTCAGCTTGATCCATATGATCCAAAGCTTGAAAAACTGCGAAAAATAATAAAAGACAAGAACGAGTTACCCAATAACAAAGTAATGCTTTTTAGCAGTTTCAGGCATACTCTCTATTATCTTTATGACCATCTTCTGTCTGATGGTTTCAGGGTTGGGCTTGTTCATGGAGACATACCTGATGAAGAACGGGTGGAACTCAGAAACCGTTTTAAGTTACCCAAAAATGATCCAGAATGTCTTGATGTATTGTTATTTTCAGAAGTTGGTTGTGAAGGCCTGGACTACCAATTTTGTGACTGTATTGTTAATTATGACCTTCCCTGGAATCCTATGCGGGTTGAACAAAGAATTGGGAGAATTGACAGGAAAGGGCAGAAAAGCGATACAATTGCAATTTTTAATTTAATAACTCCGGGAACAGTAGACGCCGATATTTATGATAAATGTTTAAGACGTATAGGGGTCTTCAATAAGGCATTGGGTACCAGTGAAAACATATTGGGAGAAGTTACCAGAGAAATCAAAAACATCGCTGAAAATTTTACATTGACTGAAGATGAACGTCAAGAAAAGCTTAAACAATTAGCTGATAATAAGATTCGATTAATACGGGAACAGGAGGAACTAGAACAAAAACAAGTTGAACTATTTGGTCTTCGTCTGCCCCAGGATCAGATAAAACAAGAAGTTGAAGAAGCTTCAAGCTTCTGGCTCTCTCCCCCATCTCTCCAAAGACTGGTAATAAATTACCTTCAAAAAAAATTCGGGAAAGAGCAAGAATATTTATTAAAAGAGGAAAAGTTAAAAACCTTACGTCTCTCACAAGAAGCAAGAAACGAATTACTTAAAGATTTCCGCAAGGTTCCACGTCAAAGTATTTCGTTGTATAGACAATGGGAACAATGGCTTAAAGGAGGGGAACCTTATGCTCTTGTGACATTTGATGCGGAGTGTGCCTCGCAATACCCACAAGCTATGTTTATCATGCCTCTCCATCCCTTGATAAAGCAAGCAGCTATGGAATTTGATACGAAAAAAAATGTTTTTACTGCTCTAAAAGTAAATAGCAGTATTGTTCCACCTGGTTCTTATGAGTTTGCAATTTACCAATGGCAATTTCATGGCATACGGGAAGACCAAACTTTGCAACCGGTCTCTTTTTCAGAAAAGTTAACTGAAAATCTTTCTCAGCTTCTTAAAGATGCAGTAGACGAGAACACAGTCAAAATAGAAGATTATGATCCCGCTACCTGGGAAAAACTTGATGACCAACATCATAATCTCTGGGCTTCAGCACTAAAAAAACATCAACAAAGGACAAAAGAAATGGCTGAATACCGTCGGGAGAGCCTGGCAACCAGTC
>PWGE01000327.1 GCA_003554345.1 Candidatus Sumerlaeota bacterium
AATGAGTATATAGAAATGCTGGTGGACCGGATAAGGACACATACCGACGGCAGAATGACTGCAAAGTTTTTTGTCAAGGCAGTGCTAAAAAACGGCTCGGCAAACTTACATCAAGGGCAGCTAAATTTAATGGCTACAAGGAGCCGGACAGAGCTGTCAAGGACACTGAGCAAAAGACTGCAGCCCGAAGGCGTGAACTGGGACCAGCTAATAGAGGAAGCATGTCAATTAGTTGTAGAAAATGAAGAGCAGACAACCGAGGCGTCAAGGCTGCAGCTGGTGGAGCCGAAGGACCCGGATTTTATATGTTATCCTCACATACTGGAGAGGCTGCCGACGCTCTGGTATGGTCCGGGGGCTGCTGGTAAAACCATGCTGGCAATGTATTTTAGTTTTTTAGTGCAGAATGGGCTGCCATTCCTCGGCAGAGAAATTAAGCAGCGAAACGTCCTGTATCTGGACTGGGAGGTTGACGAAGAAGAGGCAGGACGCAGAATGAGCTACTTTTACCGGAACTTTGAAAAGGACCAGAACATCGAAATGCCATATTACAGGCGCTGTGTCCTGCCAATCTTTGACGAAGCCTCGGAAATAGCGGAGGACGTGGAGAAAAACGATATAGGACTGGTGATAGTTGACAGCGCCGGTCCTGCCTGTGGCGGTGACGTGGGCAACTTGGAGCGCTCAGTCAGTTATTTTAACGCTTTAAGGAAAATCACGGCTCCGGGGAACGTCGGCAGCGTGACCTTAACACATGTGACAAAGCTGGAGCGCCGGGAGGGAGGCAAGGCAAGGCTGCCAATCGGAGCAGTCTATTTTGAGAATATCCCCCGGGCTACATGGGAACTGCGACCGCAGGAAGTTGAAGATGAAGAAAAGGAAATATCAGTCGGGTTTTTCTGTAGAAAATCAAACTTCAAATATCCTCAGCCGTTTGGCGTCAACTTGCATTTTAACGATATTACAGCTAAGGTGGAGCCGATGAAACCAGAGGACATGCTAACAGAGGAAAAAGCGCTCGAGCAAATGATAATTGAAGAGCTGGCTGCCGGTCCACAAAAGCCAATAGAGCTGGCAGAAAAAGTCGGCACTTCTGCGAACACCTGCAGGGTGGTTTTGTCAAGGCTGGCTAAAAAGGGCAAAGTCACGAACCCGGAGCGTGGAAAGTGGGCGCTTGCTTCAATACATCAAGAAGCGCCATTTTAGTTTATTAACTGCAGGACCTGTTAATATTAATGTTAATAAACTTGTTAATAAAACGCTTGACAACTAAAAGCAAGCATGCTATTATAGGCAAGGAGGGGCAGCGATATGGAAAAACCGACATTTGACCAGCTAAATTACTTCTTAATACTTTCCCGGGAATGTGAAGCTCGGGGAATAGAGCTACCACAGGAAGTAATAGACATTAAAGAGGACCCGGACCCGGACAAGCAGCAGGTGCAGCAGGCAATAACGGACCTTCGCTTTGAACTGGGATTTAAAGAGCAGCGCTGAAAGGAGCCGGAGGGCTACAATGATGAAACAAATTGAACTTGTCGGCGGTCCTGCTTGTGGGCTGCAGCTGGCAGTCAGAATGATTGACGATACTTTTAGTTACGAAATGACTATCTCAGAGAATGGGCTGGTCCTAACACTTGCCGGGGCTTACATGGAATCCGGCAGAATTACAAGGGAAGGCAGGGTGGTTTTTTACCATGCGGAAATTCAGTAAGTATAGCAAATATCATTCAAAAAAGGTGGAGATTTGCAAAAACTGTGGACTTGACAGCTGCAACTGCTTTGAACCGGTGATATTTGACAGCAAGAAGGAGGCTGATTATTACAGGCAGCTGCTGCTGCTACAAAAAGCCGGAGAAGTTGAAGAGATACAGCTGCAGCCGAAATTTACGCTGCAGGAGGGCTTTTCAAAGAATGGCAAAAAACACCGGGCAATAACTTACACTGCAGACTTTATGGTGATATATAAAAATGGGCGAAGGGAGGTTGTCGATGTCAAAGGAATGCGGACGCAGGTTTTTAACCTGAAATTAAAACTGTTTGAAAAGAAGTTTCCCGAACTGAAAGTAACTATAATTTAAGGAGGTTATTTAAAGTGAAAAAGATTTATGCTGTTTGTTTGGCTGTTTTAATGGTGTTTGCAATGGCAGGCGTGGCAATGGCAGAAGAGCTGCCGGAGTGCGCCGGGGAATACTGCTCAGACGATGTGCGCTCGGAAGGTGACAGCTACTGCAGGGGCAGCTGGTGCGCAAATGAACCAGAAGAAGAAGAGGAACCGGCAGAATGTGCTTACAAAGGCTGCAGTGACGATGTGCGCTCAGAAGGGGACAATTATTGCCGGGGCAGCTGGTGTAAAGAATGGGACACTTGCACTGTTTGCGAAAAGGCTGCTGCTGCACTTTCAGAATCTACAGCAGGGGACCTTGTTTGTGCTGACTGTCTGGCTGACTTTTACGAGTGCGCCGGTGGCTGTGGCAAGGTAACAGACGCAGGACCTGACCTTTACTGTCCGGACTGTAAAGAGGAAGAAGAAGCAAAAGAAGAAGAAGAAGA
>PWGE01000364.1 GCA_003554345.1 Candidatus Sumerlaeota bacterium
GGAAGACGTATGATGATGAGAAACTGGGGGAAAGCGGAATTATTACCGGTCTGTCTGATCATGGTCAGACAGCAGATGCTATCCTGACGCTTTTAACCAATCTTTCCCGTTATAAATCAATGGCTGAGACCGGCGTTAAAAGGACCGCTCGTTATTATGATCTGGATAATTGTCTATCACAATACAGGTCTATGTATGAAAAATATTTAACAGAGGATCAGGCAAAATGGCAGGCATAGGCTTTCATCTTCGCCAGATGCTTTCAAGAGATACATTTTTTTCTTCTATCAAGGCGTACTTCTTTGCTTCCGTTATTTCTTCCGGGCCTTGGATATTTACCATTATATGCCTTGCTATCCTTAATCTTATTGTTCGTCCTTTTCTTGAAAGACCCGATGCCTTGCTGCTTCGGAGTATTTTTGTTCAGATGTTTGCTGTTTCTCTTATCCTGACCGCTCCCTTTCTCATGTCCTTTACCCGTGCTTTTTAGGATATGATTTATTCAAAGAAAAATGAGGAATTTACTTCACTTTTCATTTCGTGCACCTTGTGGTTAGGTGTTATTACGCTTCCTGTGGGGTACTTTCTTTTTGCTTATGGTCTGAATTATGATGGTATTATGGGGCTCAGTCTGGTGGTTCTCTTTGTGTGTATCTCCCAGCTCTGGTTAAATATGGAGTTTGTCTGTAAGATTAAAAACTATACCGTCATTATTGTTTCCTATTTTTTAGGGATGTTGTTGTCACTCTTGCTGGCATGGCTGGCAGGAAATAGATGGGGTATGGCCGGTGTGTTTTTAGGGTTCAGTGTAGGACAGGCTTGCTTATTATTCTGGCTGGTATACTCCCTTCTCCAGGATTTTAAAGGTGTTTTCCGGCTTCAACCTCTTTTACCTATTTTACGGCGTTATCCTCATTTATTCTTCATGGGACTGTTTTATAACCTCGGTATCTGGATTGACAAAATTATCCTGTGGTATTCGCAGTATGGTGAAAATACCAGAGGATGGATATATGCCTCCTATCTGTACGATGCTCCGGTGTTTTATGCCTACCTGACTATTATTCCAGGAATTGCTTTCTTTACGTTAAAGCTGGAAACCGACTTTTTTGAACGATACAGGCATTATTACCATATAATTCTTAAAAAGGCTTCTTACAAAAAAATAGAATCAGCAAGGAAAGAAATTGTTGATAATCTTGTCAATAATGGCAGAAAGTTATTAATATCCCAGGTGGTAATAGTTGCTGTGTGCTTTTTCTTTGCAGAAGAGATAGTTCTTCTGCTACGTCTGGACACACTGCAAGTCCCTATTTTTCGATATGCGATACTGGCAGCCATGTTTCATCTTTTCTTCCTGATATTATTAACCGTCCTTTGCTACTTTGACTTTTTATACGATGTATTCTGGCTGGCAGGATTGTTCCTTGTTTTAAACCTGGTATTTACACGCCTGTCTCTTGTTCCAGGAGATATCCGGTATCTGGGTCTGGGATATCTTGCTGCCTGTTACCTTTTGTGTATGATATCCTTCATTGTCGTACAAATACGCTTGAGAAGATTAGAATATTATACTTTCAGCTGGCAGAATGTTTAGGAGGCCTGACCATCTGATAAAAATATTTTTTTTGCTGTGTGCTGCCGTTTTCTGTGGATGTGCAATGGAAGATACCGTATTTCCCCGAACATGGTCAGTAAACTACTCAGATCAGTTGACATCCACCGATTATGAGGGTATGGATCTGTTGATCACCAGTAGTGCTTTTATTCCCCCGCAGGAAGGTTCAACGAAATATATTGCATATGTCAGTGTGGGTGAAGTGTCTCAGGATTCTCCGGACTTTAACCGTTTTAAAAATTCTTCAGGGATATTACTGGAAAACCCCAACTGGGATGGAGCCTGGGTATGGAATTGGGCTGATCAAAAGTACAAAGACTACCTCTATGATGAGGTTTTGCCGGAGATAGCCGTTCGTTTTGATGGCTTTTTTTTTGATACGATTGATAGTGCGCTTTACTTTGCGCCTGAAGAAGATAAAAATCAGGTGCGTTCTGCCCTGGTAGATTTTGTGCAAGAGGTCAGAAAAAAGTATCCCCACCATAAAATTATTCTAAACCGGGGATTTGATGTTCTTCCTTTCCTCAGGGATTCTATTGATATGCTCATGATTGAAAATATGGTAGGAGGGTATGACTTTGAAAAGGAAAAGTATCAACTGCAATGCTGGCAGGACTATCATCGGTTAAAGAGAATGGTTGAGGCTTATGATCTTGAAATTCCTATCCTGGCATTGAATTATGCAGAACGTGATGACTGGGAGGCTAAAATTCTTTCATTTTTATTTTCACGTCGTGCTGGAATGATTCCGGCAGTGGCTCCTATAGACCTTTTATCTTTTGATCCTGATAACTCTTATCTTCAGGAACTTTCTGAAGAAAGACTTGAAAATCTTCTTTCTCAACCAATTCATAATTGCCTTGTCCTGTATAAGTCAAGTGACAGGCCTGTTCCTTCTGAATACGAGCCTGTAATTTTACTTATGGAA
>PWGE01000332.1 GCA_003554345.1 Candidatus Sumerlaeota bacterium
ACTTTCCTCTCAATCCACCATTATCGAGCCCACGAGTGGAAACACCGGGATCGGTCTGGCGATGATTTGTGCAGTTAAAGGGTACCGCTGCATCCTTACCATGCCTGAAACGATGAGTTTAGAAAGAATTTATCTTCTCAAGTCATACCAGGCTGAAGTCGTTCTTACCCCCGGCAAAGAAGGAATGCAGGGAGCTATGAAAAAAGCAGAAGAGTTACAGAAAAAGATTCCCCGGAGTTATATTCCCTATCAATTCAAGAACATGGCAAACCCGGCAATCCATGAAAAAACCACCGCTAAAGAAATATGGGAAGCCTTGAACGGGAAAATTGATGCTTTCATAGCAGGGGTGGGCACTGGTGGGACTATCACCGGCACCGGCAAAGGGCTTAAAGCCAGAAAACCCGATATTCGTATAATTGCAGTTGAACCAAAAGGAAGTGCTGTTTTGTCGGGTCAAAAATCCGGCCCTCACAAAATTCAGGGTATAGGAACAGGCTTCATTCCTGAAATTCTGGACCAATCTATATATGAGGAAATCATCACCGTTTCGGATCATGATGCCTTTCTTACCACCCGACAGTTATCTTCCAAAGAAGGCATACTTTGTGGCATATCGTCAGGAGCTGCAGTCTTTGCCGCCTTAAAAGTAGCAAAAAAAATGACTCCTTCCCAGAGAATTGTGGTAATGCTGCCGGATACCGGAGAGCGATATTTTTCAATGGAACAGTACTTTGAAGCCTGAGGAGAAAGGAGGAAATGAAATGTTTAAAATTCCTAAACTCATCATAAAAGAGCTGGAAGAATATAATCAAACCGTCCAGCAATATTTAGAGGGGAAAATCAGTTCCTCACGTTTTTTTGGAATCAGAGTGCCGTGGGGTAATTACAGCCACCGTGGTGGTAAAATCTTCATGTCCCGGGTAAGAATACCCGCAGGACGTCTCCAACCGGAACAACTTAAAATTCTGGCGGAATGTTCAAAAAAATATGGAAAAGGTTCTCTCCATATCACCACTCGACAGGACATTCAAATCCACGGCATTGAGGCAAGAGACATTTCTGCCGTCCATAACTCCCTGAAACCCTACCAGCTTTCTTCCCGGGGCGGAGGAGGTAATACAGTACGAAACATCACAGCCTCTCCTTTAGCCGGCATTCATCCGGAGGAACCTTTTGATGTTTCAGAAGATGCTGTTGCTTTAAGTGAAAAATTGCTTTCTTATGCGGACAATTACCGTTTACCTCGAAAAATAAAAATCTCCTTTTCAGGATATCCACAGGACAATACCGGCGTACTGGCAAACGACATCGGTTTCCTTGCCATCACGAAGAACCATTTGTGCGGTTACAGGGTATATACAGGAGGGGGAATGGGAGCACAATCGGCAAAAGCCCTGGTTCTGGAAGATTTCATCACAAGAGACCAGGTCATTGAAGTGGTCACCGCTATTATAAGAGTTTTCTTCAAACACGGTGATCGAAAAAATAAACATCACAATCGACTGAGATTTTTCATCAGGAATACTGGTTTCGAACGGTTTAAAGAATTATATCTCAAAGAACGGCAGGCTTTGCAGAAAAATCCCCCTTCACCTTTAAGAAAAATACAGTTCTCCTATCCTGCTCCTTCCGGGAATAACAGAATAAAACAGGAATTTTTCCAGGAAAAAGAAGGTCGCGATTTTCTCAAATACAATTGTGTTGACCAAAAACAACAAGGATTGAAGACCGTAAAACTCCGAATTCCCCAAGGGGATCTTCGATGGTTTCAAGCTCAACAACTTGCTACAATTTCTCAACATATTCCGGGATTAGAATTCAGAACAACCCCGGCTCAAAATCTTTATCTTACCAATATACCGGCATCTAAACTCCATCTGGTTTATCAAAAAGTAAAAGAAATTTCAGCTGATTTCTTTTATCCGGAAACTCTTGCAGATATTTCTGTTTGCAAGGGCGCTACCACCTGTAACCTGGGCTTATGCGATTCTCCTGCCCTCGCTCGAAAATTAGAAGAAATAATCTGCAAAAACTTTACAGGAACGCCCATATTTGAAACCTTCTCATTGAACATCAACGGTTGCCCTAACGCCTGTGGACGCCATCCACTGGGGAATCTGGCATTACAGGGGGCAGTACGCAAGGTAGAAGGAAGACCGATTCCCTGTTACAGGTTTTATATAGGCGGTCTTCCCATTCCTGACTCATTTAAGTTAGCTAAAGACAGTGGTATCATTCTACCTGCTATTAAAGTACCGTTATTTCTAAAAGAGGTTCTTTCATATCTCAATCAGTTTAACGAAACAGAGCTTCATACAGATGACCTATTGGTCGATAGAGTTCTTCCTTCTATCAAAAAGATGGCAGAAAATTTTTCATCAATTCCTCCTTATAGTAAAGATAAGAGTTTTTACCGCGATATAGATAAAAAAGAAGACTTTACCCTTGCAGGAATTGGACCCGGCGAATGCGGTGCCGGTGTATTAAACATCATTGAAGCCGATCTGGAGGAAGCAGACCAGCATTTAAAGGCGGCTGAGAA
>PWGE01000427.1 GCA_003554345.1 Candidatus Sumerlaeota bacterium
GACGATCTTCTCAGAGCGCTTTAGTTTATACAGGGCGCATTTTCTAAAACCCCCAATGCCACAGCATAAGACCCTTGTTTTTTCGTTAGATTTAGTAAAGTCACGCTAGTCATGAAAAAGTTTTATTTAGTATGTTTAGTAGTGGTGTTGAGTGTGGGCATGATGACTTTTCTCAACGCAGACGATCCTGTTTTTCTATGGGAGGATGATTTCAGTTATGCCGATTTTGATGCATTGATTGATGCGTATGATGAGGTGACTACGGACGAGGAGCTTACGACCCTGAGCAGTGAAGAATACATGAGTGCCGATCAGTCGTTATTCATAGAGGCTGATGAAGCCGGACATATTTTTTTAGAGCTTGACTCTGCTGTGAATACCGATGAAGAGTCTCTGGTAGTGAGCTTCTGGATGTATGACCCTGTTGGTTTAGAAGGTGGTGATTGGGATTGTGGTCGTTTAGGAGTCACACTTTCAGCCTGGGCCGATGGAGCCTGGGGAGAAGGCGATCTGCAGAATCTGGTATTTTTGGGTTCGCATCATAACCCCTTAGGTGGTGGTGCTACGTACTATTCCATGAGAATAACCGATGGTTTTGAAACTGAGGATGATCAGGGATGGGATTTAACCAATATTGAACGGTCTGAAGGATGGCATGAATTTACCATGGTTCTCCATGAAGGTATTGCCACTTTCTATATAGATGGAACCCACGCGTTGGAAGGAGAGTTTGATGAACCAGAAGCTGGTTGGCATAGCGTGCGCATTGGCTCTCCTGCTAGAGCGGTACATCGTGGAGACTGGTACTTTGATGATCTGGTGATATATCTGGGAGAGATGATTGTTCCCACCAGTGCTTCCCATTGGCATCTTTTTGATTAATGTTTTAATCTGAACTGAAGTGTAAAGCCCCCGCTGATAGGGGGGGGCTTTTTTTATGCCCTATAAGACAACATCCTCTGAGAAAAAAATTGGTCCATTGTAATAATGTCGGGAGGTAGAGACACAATATTTTGCGTCCCAGGAATGAGACATACGATATGATGCATAAGGATGCTTTTTCTGCCTGTAGAGGTCAGACAACCAGGTTATTACCTGTATAAATGAACATTATTTTGTTGTGCAGCTTTTTTTAATTAAACTTTCATTTTAGTACGAGAATATTTAAAGTTGGCTTATATTATTCTCGGAATAACGCCTGTATATAATAATGAAAGGACCTTTCCTGCTTTATCCCGATAATTTTTCTGAAAGAGTTTATTGAGCTTATAAAACGTTTAATTCCCTGAAATATATCTTTCATCATAAATAATACTCCATATTCTATCTTTAAAAGAATATGCCAAATGAAGTTATTCATGTTTGATATATACTTGCAACGTAATTGACGTCATAGGTTTAAAGAAAACGCAGGAACATGTGTGGTTTTGAGAAAGATGCTCAGCTACATGAAACGTTTAAAAGCCACAATAGTTGACAATACAAAAAAAATAAAGTATGATATGATTAGAAAAACATATAGGAGGATTAAAATGAAAAGGTTAATTTTAGTGGCGTTTTTGATGGTTTGTGTTTTTTCTCTTTTTGCAGAAGTTTCTATTCTAAAGGTATGGGAAGAGGATTGTGGTTTTATTCTGGATCCCGAGGAGGAAGGCTATACAGGTGATTACTTTCGTGGTTTGTCAGTCCACGATGATTACTTTATTGTAGTGAAGAATGGTGAACCTGATAATGGGGAAGGGCCAACTGTCTACTTTTATTCTATTGATGATGGTCAGCCCCGCGACGATCTTTCCCTTTCCATGGAAGGTCTCCCAGAGGAAAGATATGCCATATGCTGGGCCGTATTTGCAGATGACGGGGCTTTGTATGCTGCTAATCTGGTTGACGCCGAGTGGGCTCCAGGCGCATTTAAGGTTTATCGTTGGGAGAATTTAGATGCTGACCCCGAATTAATTTATGAATACGGTCCTGATGATGGATTGAGTGATATGAGATTGGGTGACTCCCTGTCAGTCCGTGGTACCGGGGATGATGTCCAAATACTTGTCGGTTCTTCTCTTACAGATGAGCCGCCTCTTTTGATAGAAAAAGTCAATGGAGATTGGGAAAGTACTGTTGTTCCGGCTGATATTATGTCTCAACAGATCTATTTGAATGAGGATGGCACTTTTTGGTCCAGTCGTTTTAGAGAAGAAGTCCCTTTCCAGAAGTATGATCTGGAAACAGGCGAACCGATTGATGGTACTGCCTTTGATTTTGATGGAGTATATGATCATCAGGCTATAGCGGGTTTTACTATAGATGAAGAGGAAGAAATAATGTATACCATCGGATTGCGCGGTGATGATCGCAGGATTGTTGCCTGGACAATGGACGGTGTGCCCTTTGCTGAATCTGAACCATTTGAATGGGAAGTGCCAGATACCACGGGGAATTGGAATGGTAGTGGTAGATTGGAACTCGATGATGAGGGGAATATCTATGCTCTTCTTGAAAGAAGTGGGGTAGCACGCTTTGATGCTGAATATATAACATC
>PWGE01000412.1 GCA_003554345.1 Candidatus Sumerlaeota bacterium
TAATCATCAATTCTATAAACCTGCCAGATATGCGCCGGCCATTCTTATTGATAAAAAGAGCGTTGCTGGATGTATATATACGTCGTTGAAGATAATCCTGAAGCACCTTATAAAGAAAGCTATTTACGGGAATAAGCCGTTCTTTGGAACCTTTACCAAGAACCCGAATAGTAAAGTTGTTAAAATCTATATCATCAACATTCAGCTGAACCAGTTCACTCAACCGAATACCCGTCATTCCCAGGGTAACCAGGATAGTATAATCTCTAAGACCTGAAAAGCGATCAACATCAGGAATCTGAAACAAACTGCGCATTTCCTGCAGAGTAAGATAAAAGGGGAGTTTTCGGGGTATTTTAGGCGATTTGATGAAATGGCGGGGACTTTTTTCCAGGTATTCCTGTTCCTCACAAAATAACAGAAAGTTCTTGATAGAAGAGACTTTTCTTGCCAGAGATGTGTTTTTATAGGCATGTTTATCCTGAAGATATACCAGGTATTTACTGATAGTATGCTGAGTGAGGTCTGTTAATTGAAGGTTATCTTTCCTGAGATGTTGAACCAGATAGCGACTGAGATTCATCAGGTCGTGACGATACCCCCTGATGGACTTATCTGACAGACCGCGCTGAGAGCGCAGATAAGAACAGTAGAGCTCTATAGTTTCATAGAGAGTGTATGATTTCACCAACACATTCTCCGTAAATTTTACACATTATACCAGCTTTCTGTGACTTGTACATTCTACTTCGTTAAATGTATATTTAACGAAGTAGAAGAATAAGCCCGTTTTGACGGCTATTCACTGTTTTTTGTTCGTTAAATGTTTTAAGTGGCTTTCCGGAATACGTCGCACCTTTCGCTATTGCTTTGTATTCAGACGAATATTTATTATAATAAAAATACGATGTGTGAGATATGATGAAGAATATTTATAAAGCATATCGAGAATCTGAAATAGAGTTCTGTTACTTTTATCAGGTGCCACAACCCACCATGAAGCTGTACGCTTACTGTCTCAACAACTCGCAAACCATTCATTTGAATAAATATTATTCTTCGTGGTACCTGGGAACAGAACATCATGCGGCTGTTCCCTATCTGTATTACCATGCCTGTCATGAATGGTTCCATATAAAACAGCCTCAATACCAGGAACACCAGGTGAGAGCTTTAACGAAAAAAATGTACAGGGAGGTATAGGTTATGACTGACGATAAATGCCTGTTTTGCCGTATTATTAAAGGTGAGATACCCTCTGACAAAGTGTATGAAGATGAACATATCTTCGTTTTTAAGGACATTAATCCCAAAGCCCCCGTCCACTTTCTTATTGTCCCCAAACAGCACATCGACTCCTCCAATGAATTCAAACAGCTGAAAAAGGACCAACTTGCCAGACTATTAACAGTTATTCCTGAATTAGCTGAAAAGCATGGCCTTGCCGACAGCGGATACCGTACTATCATTAACTGCGGATCTGATGCCGGCCAGGAGGTTCAGCACCTGCATGTTCACCTGCTGGGCGGCAAGAAATTTACCTTTTTTGCCTGAAGAAAGGAGCATTACACTATTATGGAATGGAAAAATATATGGGATTATTTCACCCGTAAATCTGAGCAATATTCCAGAGAAACCGCCCTGATCCACAAAAAAGGCGATAAATGGGTTTCTTTGACTTACAGACAATATTATAATAAGGTTGTCTCTCTGGCCTCTGGCATGTACAAAACAGGGGTACGCCCCGGATCTAAGGTGGCTATTTACGCACCCAACAGTCCGGAATGGAAATATTCTTATCTGGCAACAATGGCTAATGCTGCCACCATGATTCCCATTGACAACAAGATGTCCATCCCTGAATTCAGCCATATTATGAACAGTTCTCAGGCAGATACTCTTATCATAAGTCACAATGAAATAAACGATCGTCTTATAAGCACATTAGAAAAGATAGATAGCCTTGAGAAAACAATACTTATCGACTGTTCTCAAGAAACAGTCAAGAAATTTAATCTTCCTCAGGAAACATCAAAAAGCAGAGAGAAACAGAAAAAAGCCTTCGCAAAATTCAGGAGAAAGGGAAAAACAAAAAACTTATTTTATTGCATTGAGGCTCTTTATCATAAAGATACTGAAAAGTACACACCTCCTGCTTTAGAAACCAATAACGAACCTGCCTCTATAATATATACATCCGGTACCATGGGCATCCCCAAAGGGGTTATGCTTACCCACCAAAACTTTCTCATTAACATGCAGCAAATCGAAGAATTTTTAAGCAAACATCTTGATTTAAGTTCCTCAGACAGACTTCTATTAGTTCTACCTTTAAACCATTCATATGCTTTTACTGCCAATTTTCTTCTTCCCATTCTTAGGGGAATGTCGGTCATTTTTGTAGAAAGCCTGACAAGAGTTACCCAAAATGCTTCCGAACAGCGCCCCACTATTCTGATTGCTGTCCCCCTACTGCTGGAAAAAATGCACGGACGCATCCTGGAACAGTTACAAAAATCCTTTATTAAAA
>PWGE01000229.1 GCA_003554345.1 Candidatus Sumerlaeota bacterium
AAAACAACTTACAAGGGGTCAGTGTCGTCAATTAGTGGTCTGCATGCTCTATGAATATCAGTTATCAGGTAATAATCCTGAAAATATCCTTCAGTACAGAGTGCTCGATGAAGGGTACTCTGAAGTCACCAGAAAGTTTGTCGAAAAACTTTTCCGGGGCATTATCGACTCACAGGAAAAGGTCGACGAAATTATCACCAAACATCTCATTGACTGGGACTTTGAAAGGGTGGCGCCCATAGAAAAAAATATCCTGCGCATGGCAACATTTGAATACCTTCCACCTCATGCTACACCACCTGAGGTAGTTATAAATGAAGCAGTGGAAATATCTAAAAGCATGGGAAGTGCCCATTCTTCTCAGTTTATTAATGCTGTCCTGGATAAAATAGCCTCTTCCTTAAATCTCCTATAAATCCTGCCCGGAAATCTGCTTCAGATCATACAAAAACAAACCGTGAAACACACTTCTTTTGCCCTCTTCTATGAAAGAGAGAAAGTTCTGGTAAAATTCCCATTCCTCATCAGTAAAACGCTTTCTGAAAAAATGGTAATTATTGGCAATGGACAACTCTCTCTGGTTGTAAAATATCCATTCTACCTGGCACTTTTCCCGTAGTATTTCCAGAAATTCGTCAATCTCTTCCGGTTCATATTTTCGTATAAAATATAAAATATACGGGGGGTCAAACCAGTCAGAAACATATACTTGAGGGTGCTCTACATAATAACGCCTGTGTTCTCCTATAAAAAGAACATACCCCTCTACCTGTTCTTGCCTGCGATTTAAATACTGCGCCATCGGATAATAAGTAATATTCTGTTCCAGAAATTGGTGTTCACTTTTCTGACCCGTAAAAAAAGGAAGTGGATTATAACTATTCCAGGTTGTACCCAGCCAGCTGTAAAGATTGATGACCAGCGTACCCGCAATGATCCCGGCAGCCAGCTTGCTCCCTTTTATCCTGGAATACGAAATACAGGCAAGGGGAATAATCCCCATAATGAGGGGTATTAAAAAACGATTGCTCTGGTAGGTAAAAAACCAACCCACAAAAAACAGCAGCAAGAGTAAACGGTAAAAATTCAAAAACTTTCCCTTAAAGGGAACAAAAAGGGCAAAGAAACCGAACAGAAAAGAAATGCCCGGATTCCAGCTTTCAAATAATGGCCAATCGCGAACCAGGAGAAAAGGAACTCTAAAAAGATTGGGAAAGGTAGTATCTATTCCCTTATCAGCAGTCCTGGAAAAATAAAACTCCGTTTCAAAACGCCCCCATTCTCCTCCCTGAAAGATTTCATTAGCGAGGGGATAGACTGGATTTCCCGTATATACAATATTTTTAACCAGATAAGGAAGGATGGGTGCTGCTAAAAGCACTATTATCAGTAAAGCCATCCGATATCGTTTAAGAATCCCCAGACATCGTCGAGGATAAAACATAAGCAAACAGAGAGCCTCTATAACTATAATCAAAAGTACAGAATATTTCGCACTAAAGGAAATGCCCAGAAAAAGCATGCTCAATAATAAGTCTTTATCTTCCCTGTGTGACAGGAACTTCTTAAGATGCCATAGGTTCAAAAAGAGAAAAAAGACCCACCCAAAATCATTAAAACTCCAGGTAGCTAATACGGGGAAAAAAGGTACAGAAAGAAACCAGGCAATCGCAATCATCTTCCACATTTTTGAGGATAATTCCTCACGCCACATACCCCATAAAGCAAGCCCGGAAAGGATGAAAAAATAGAAATGAAGGAATTTTATAATCACATCCCGTCCCAGCGCAAACGAATAGATATAGATCATTTCAGTGGTAAAAGGAAAATTAGAAAAAGCATTAAGCGGAATATAACGTATTCCACCCTCCTGAAAAAAAAGCGCTGGTATAGCCACATGGTATCTCAGCCCGTCAGATTGATGGACCGGCAAATAAGAGGAAAGAAAGTTATAGAAAAAATATATTCCAATAAGAACAAAAAGAAACGAAAGCCCGGGTGATACAGATTTGAATGAACCAGCCAACAACCTGCCTCGCCAGGCAATTATCTTAAAATGAGAAATCTGAAAAAAGGGTATTAAAAGAAATACTATTAAAATGACATGGTTCAATAATCCGATAAAACCTGCCAGCAAACTCAAAATGGACAGGAACCAGAGCCCGCCACCAATAAAGGTAAGATGTTCCTTTTCCAGGTTGAAAAACCTCTTCAGCAGAATTCTACCCCATCCCCAGGCACTGAAAATAATGAAGAGGGAAGCTGCCAGTACATACATAAAGTCAAGAATATTGCCAAGAGAAGGCATTTGAAGATCAACACCTATCCAGGCAGTAAAAATACTTTCTTTCCACCATGGTATCAATATTGCCAGGGTCGCAATAACCGATACCCAGAAAATGACCAGGGTACACGTCGACCTTCTCCAAAAACTTTTCCGGTCATTTAATTTTTTCATAGAGGCTTTTCGTCCCTTTCTTATTCGGCCTGGAAATGAAGAATAGCTTTTCGGTCTGCCCAGCAGTTG
>PWGE01000348.1 GCA_003554345.1 Candidatus Sumerlaeota bacterium
AATGTACCATTTGGTGATAGGCGGCTGGTTAGACCTTACCTATGCCGGACTTCAACCGACAAGAATCTAAAAGCTTTTCCTGGCGCACCCTGTTCATCATGTTAAATCTCTTTTCCGGGTTTGATGAGATTATCTTTTTTCTGATATCCTGTATATCCTGTCCATCGATGCAAATAATTTTCTGGTATCTGTTTTTTTCTCTTCTCTCCTCTTTTCCAAAAGATTTTCATCTGTTTTGCGATCTCCGTCTTATTTCTTGATTTATCTCTGGTATGTATTACTTTGCGGGCTTGGCGAGCTTTGCGTGATACATTCTTATTCCGGGATTTGTTTTTCTTCTCCCCCTATCCTGTATATCCTGTCCATCCCGTGAAATCTCTTTTCCGGGTCTGATGAAATTATTTTTTTTCACCAACAGCTCTACAGCATAAAAAAAGAGCCGTGAACCTGTCTCAGGTCCACGGCTCTTATTAAGCTAAAACAGCGTCAATTATTCAAACAATGACCAGCTGGAAGCAGAAGTGGGTTCAGCAGGAATATATGCCCTGAAATCATCCCAGTATACCTGTTGTTCACTGCCGAATTCTTCAGGATCACCGCCATACTCGTCTCCATATGAAAAGCTTCCAAGAGCAAAATGTCCACGATTTTCCATTTCTGCGTCGGATAAATCGGCAGTTCCTACATATCGATCATTAACCCAGACAGAAATCCTGGGACCAAAACTCCACTCGGCACGTACATGATACCAGCCTTCACCATCTTCAAAAATGCCTTCTTCCTCAGTGTCGTCATAACTAAACAATTCTACCTCATGCCAGGCACCATCATTTGCCTGTACACGTACATAATCTTCAGGATCAAACTCAATATCATCACGCAACCTGAATTGTACCCTGGTATAGTGATTTGTACCAAGATAATAACCTACAAACTGAGGAGTCACAGCAGCGCCGGCTTCATACGGTAAATAGACATATGCTTCCATAGCATAGAAGGCATCATCTTCATCACCAGCCATGACACCATGACTGCCCCAGCTATCTCCATCATACTCCATCCGCAAAAATTCACCATCGCCATCTTCGCGAGCCTCAATTTCTTCACCTCTCCAGTCGGTATCAGGTCCTTCAACTAATCCATATGGAAAATCACCCCACCAGTAGGACCATTCCTCACTCAGTTCCCCATAAAAAGGATCTTCCAGCAGGATCTCGTCCTCGGGTTCATCAGCAATAAAAGGAATCATCACCAGACTTAACAGTACAAACAAAGATAAGGCTTTTTTTGTCATAAAAGCACCTCCTAAGATTTTAGTTTTTCAGCTTATACTCTTTATAACACATTTTTTTCTTATCGTCAAGTATATTTATAAAAAAAATACTTTTGCATTTATTATATTTTACCGTTAAGAGTCTGGTTAATATTCTTTTTATCACTGCATTTTTCCACCATATTTGTATAAATGACTGATAAGATTACCCGGATATATTGAATGTAAAATTAATATTATTGAGTTCTGTCATAACTCTTGCAAAGAAACGAAATAATTTTTCCTGCTAAAAAGAAGCATCTGTTCCAAAAACTGCAACCCTCTTCTCATTCCAGAGCATTTCCAGAAACTTTGATTCTGACAAACTTTTTTCAAAGTCTATATCTGTGTCATCCTTTTGATTCACTTTTCTGGAACAAGTTTCCTATCCTGAACAACTTTTCTTAATGATTTTCTTGTTTTCCCTTTTCGACCTTCCTGAAACTTTGCTGCTGAAGGATTCGCGCACTTAAGAGCTTCGCATGAGACATCCTTTCTATGCTTCTCCAGAATATCAAGATTCATTCTCATTGAATGAAACTAAAACATTCCACCTCTTCTGAAAATCAAACTATCCTCAGGAGTCAGAATTCAGGAAACAGAGGTCAGAATGGGAAAGAACAAAAAATAAGAATATATCACGCAAAGCTCGCCCGCAAAGTGATACCTTTTAAGAAAATATTAAAGAAGATTGCAAATCAGCCAGTGTGCACTTCAGGAAGACAGAAAATCAGCCCCGAAAACATGATATTATCTTTTTTTCGCGTTCTTTCGTGCTTTTCGTGGTTTATTCTCATCTGAAAATAGAAATATCCTCAGGAGTCAGAATACAGGAAACAGGAGTCAGAATGGGAAAGAACAGCAAAAACAAGCTCTCATCCTGATATAAATAGCTCCTCTGAATCTAAACTTTTCAAAATAAAATACACATTGGTAAAAAACCTTGTACTTCACTATTGTATTGCCGCCTTCCCGGGAGCGCCGATCCCCGACTTACAGTCTGCCTCTGGCGGTCTGAAAGTCCGTCTCTGGCGGAATCGGCATCTTATTCTTATTCTAAAAGTTCGCCTCTGACGGATTTGCGACTTTGCAGGCTTAGTGATACAATCTTTTTGTCGAGTAGAGAGGTTATCAATGCTGTTTAGGTCACATGGCTTCCGTTGTATCCAACCTTTCGGTCGTCGTGGCAAAGAGCCCGCAGACCTTGCATCATTG
>PWGE01000086.1 GCA_003554345.1 Candidatus Sumerlaeota bacterium
AATTTTCTGGCAACATGCTTAAACCCAACAGGAACTTCAGCTGCTGCGTATCCATGTTTCCCGGCAATTCTACCGGCAATATCTATAAGAGAAGCCGAATAAGCCACCCCGCCTTCAAGTTTCTTTACTTCAACAAGATACTGATACAGGAGGGCGGTTATAACAAACAGGTCAACAAAATCCCCTTTTTCATCAAAAAGACCTATCCGATCGGCATCCCCATCGGTAGCAATGCCCATTGCATAATTACTTTCTTTTACATTAACCGCAAAGTCCTGAAGAAGGTGAGAAATAGGTTCCGGTTGCTCCTCATGAAACAAAGGATTCATCTCACATCGTTCAAGTCCGGCCTTCATATTTAACTTTTTAAATAATAAAGGCATCATATTTTGTCCGGACCCATTCATTGCATTATATAACACTTTTCCGGGAAATTTTTGCAGAAGATCTTTATCCAGGAATTTTAAAATATTCTCGATATATTCGTCAAAATTATGAATAAATTCCACGCGGCAATCCTGGCTCAGATCATTAAAAAGCTGGGAAACAACCAATGAATAAGGAATCAACCCGGAAGGGACCGCTTTCTCAACCCTTTCAATAAAGTCATCAATAGGTGGTCCCCCAAAATCCATTTTAAACTTCACCCCATTGTAGTAAAAAGGGTTATGGCTGGCGGTCACCATTATACCCAGAGAAGCCTTCCTTTGTCTGGTATAAAAGCTTAAAACAGGAGTAGGACATGGCTGAGAAAAAAGGCAGACAGTATCAACAAAATTTCTCAGATAATCACCCAGGAAATAGGCGAACTGTCTGGACATAAAACGGGTATCGTAACCAATAACTATCGAGGCAAGGTCACCCCTATCAGAAAGAGTGTCAACGATGGCCCGACCCAAACGGGCAAGGTTATCAAAGGTAAAGTCAGCACCTATTACACCCCGCCAACCGTCTGTACCGAAATGAATCGCCATAGGATATCACCGAGTTGAAAGGTCCAAAACGCCGATAAGCGTTTCATCCTCTGTAAGTTTCTCAATCTCAGAATCAACAACGGCTGTAAGTTGCTCAATAGAAGTCAACCCCTGAAAATCAGAGATATTACGTCGATATATAAGAAATACGTCCGGTATTTCCTCACCGGCATCACCATATATCACATTGTCTTTAACAATCTTTATCAAAGCATCCTTAAAATTCTTTTTTTGTTCAGAGCAAATAGCGGCACTTGCCAGCTGAAGGCGTATAATACCCTCTATATCAACAATACGCGTGGGAAATTTTTCCAGTTTGATCAAACCAAAAAACTTTTTATCTCTGATTCGAGACTGAAAAATTTTCAAAAAGTCTGTTTGACCCACCATATTTATATCACCAGTATCAACCCTCATACTCTGGGCCACTTCCTGTTGCACATTATCCCAATCCACTTCTTTCTGTACATTTTGATCAGTACGGAACTCGGTGGAACCGGTAGCTATTGCGCGCAATATATTCTTTTGAGATTCAATTTCAATCTGAACTTCAATAGTATCAGGGAGAGCGCCCATTTTCATGACCGACTCACTGGCTTCTCTTTTTATCTTCAAAATATCCTGGGGAGAGGGCTCCAAAACAGTCTTTTCTATAGTTTCCCGAATCATGGCAAGAGCAGCCCCTATAGCAGAAATCACTTCTGCATTATCAGCAACTTCTACAGGTATATGCATTTTTTTACCGGTATAAGGAACAAGAGACTTTGCGCCGCCACCACCACCGGTCAAAGTAAGCAGTTGAGGGTCAAGCTCATAGTCCTCCAGCAAAGAAGAAACAACATTTCGTACAGGCTTAACCGCTACTTCCATGATATTATCAGCCACTTCACTGGTTTTTTTCGAAATTTTTTCCGAAAATTTCTTCACACTCTCTGAAACAAACGATAGATTACCGGCCCCGTAATCACCTTCCTGAATAAAACCCATAAAATTCGCGATACAGGTCGTCGTCAACGCATATGTATTATTACGACCCTTCACCACCACATAATCTTTGGGGTCATCCTTCAGGGGAGCGACAGACTCTATCACTTCAGCCTTCTCATTATCTTCAGCAAAAGCTACATATTTATAGCCTGCAATATGGGCACTACGTGGCCCCACAGCAAGTATATTACCTTTGTTCTCACGAACCATGGAACCACCTGCCACACCAACCGTACGAACGTCAAGAGTACGGATATACACCTTATACTTCCCAATCTGTGCTGTTTTAATGAGAGCCTTCCCGTTTTTTATAGCTGTAATATCAGTACTGGTGCCCCCCACTTCAAGAAACACCCCGTCAGATATACGGACATATTTTAAAGCTGCTGCCACACCTGCGGCAGGACCCGACAACATGGTCATAATAGGACGTTTACGCATTTGCTCAACATCCATGATACCACCGTCGCTTCGCATTATCATCAACGGCGCCTCTATACCGGCTCTATTAATAGAATACTCCGTCATATCAGCCGTTTCTATCATTTTAATCAACATTGA
>PWGE01000431.1 GCA_003554345.1 Candidatus Sumerlaeota bacterium
CTTTTTACGCAGCTCTTCTTTATCATTGTCTTGAAAATTTTTATCTTTCATTCTTAATCACCATCTTCTGCGTTTTTTTTCAGTGTATTTTTCTCACTTGTTTCCACTTGATTCTGATTAAGACCAATTATCTTTTCCATGGCCAGCAAAATTAATTCACATGACTTCGAATCACTTAAAATACGGCGAGCATTAAACCTAATTGTACATTTTCCAATCTTTTCAAATTCATGTGTAAATTGATAATCATGGACTACCTTAGTCCTTTCCCGAACCTCGGTTAACAGCTTCCGTAAAGCAGGAATATCCCACCGGCTGTTATCTATCTCAAATAACAATCGTCCCTTGATTTCTTCCGATGTTTCCTGAAATATATCATAAAAAGAGCTATTAGTCGAAACTATGCGCAAATTAGTATCCAGTACCACCAGCGGTTCACTAATTACAGTAACCATCTGCTCGGCAATCAGGGTCGATACTTCGCCAAGTTCCTTCTGAATTTGTTTTTTTTCATTTATTTCTCTAAAAGTAATTACCGCCCCTTTAATCACATTTTCCTCCGTTCGATAAGGTTGAATGCGCAACATATACCATTTTTCATCCTGAGTCTGTACTTCTATTTCTTTAGGTACCAGAGTGTCTAAAACTTGCTGGATATCCTCGGACAGTTTTTTATAGTTCTTCAAGTTTGAAACAATATGGCTAACTGGTCTTCCAATATCACTTTCTATCAAATTGATAAATTCCGTAGCAGCATCGGTAAAACGTAAAATATGCAGATCAAGATCTACAAACACGGTCCCAATACCTGTTCCGGACAACAGGTTGTTCATATCAGAATTTGTTTGTTTTAGTTCCTCAACTTTGTTTTCCAGTTCAGTATTGACTGTTTTAAGTTCTTCATTAACCGATTGCAATTCTTCCTTGGAAGTCTCCAGCTCTTCATTGGTGGATTGTAATTCCTCATTAACAGACTGCAGCTCTTCATTGGAAGATTTTAGTTCTTCATTGGCGGTCTGCAATTCCTCGATGGTATTCTGGAGAGATTCTTCTTTTGCCTGCAATTTCTGTTGAAGATTAGCAATAATAACCTGAGGATCTTCCTCTGAACTATCTTTCAGTTCACTATCCGGAGAGAAGTCAAAGTCTTTATCTGTTATTTCCCTTTCTGAGGAAAAAATCTCTTCAAAAACAACTAAATACAGGAATTCATCATATTTTGAAGAACCAGTATTGTTTTTCACCGGACATACGGTCAGATTTATTTTTGTTGATTCATTGTTACTTTTAACATTAAGATTTGGACAAAACACCTTTTCCCGGTTTTTTGATGATTGGTTTAAAGCTGTAGTCAAATCGCTTTGTAATCCTTCCCGGGCCATTTTGAGAATATTGTTAACACCGCTTTTACCTGGAGATGGTTCCAGGTACAAACCAGTATGACCGAAAATATATAAAACCTGGCCATGACTGTTGACAAGCACTGCCGGAGGAGCAAACTGTTCCAAAATTTTTTGTTCGGTTAACTCGTGCAAAGTTAGTTTTTCATCATATTCCGAAGTGGCAGCTAAAGGAGGCTGCTTTTTTATCTCTGATTCCGTCAATGGGGGTAAAAAGTCATTATCAGAGGTCCAGGATGCTCTCTGATTACCTTCCTTAAGCTGATATATTTTCCATTTGTTATTTACTGTAGAAAATAAATTTCCGGACTCTCCCAGTGTTTCTGAAGAACCCAGAAAAAGAAAACCATTTGGCTTTAGAGCATAGCTGAAGAGAGAAATAATTTTTTTCTGTAAATCTCTTTTCATATAAATTAAAAGATTACGGCAACTGATCAAATCTAACCGGGAGAAGGGTGGATCTTCAATTATATTATGTTCGGAAAAAATTAACATCTCACGAATACTGTTTTGAATTTGGTAGGTTTTGCCGTTATCACTGGTTTTAAAAAAACGCGAGAGACGTTTAGATGAGATATCACTGGTAATACTGGCTGGAAAACGACCCTTACGAGCTGTATTGATAGCATTACTATCAATATCAGTAGCAAAAATCTGTATCTGAAAACTCTTATTCATCTTTTTTTGGTATTCAGCAATCAAAATAGCAATAGAATAGGCTTCCTCACCTGTGGAACATCCTGGTACCCATAAACGAAGAACTCCTGACTCCCGCTTACTGGAAAAAATACTGGGCATAACCTCTTTCTTAAGAACATCAAAGGCCGCCGGGTCCCGAAAAAATCTGGTCACACCAATAAGCAGGTCCCGATAGAGCTTTTCTACCTCTTCTGATGACTGCTGTAAATACTTAACATATTTGTCTATTGTTTTAATCTGCTGGACAGACATACGATGCTGGATACGTCGATAGATGGTAGTATTCTTATACTGAGAAAAATCGTGGCCAGTATGGTTGTGCAGTAAATTAAAGATTTCTTCCAGCATTTCTTCTTTTCCGGAAGGTTCAGTGGAAATTGAACTGCGAGTGACAGAAGCATGGGAAATATATCCAATAA
>PWGE01000322.1 GCA_003554345.1 Candidatus Sumerlaeota bacterium
AAAATAAGAATAAGATGCCGATTCGGAGATCGGCGCTCCCAGGAAAGCGGCAAGTCAATACTAAGGTTCAAGTTTTTTGATTAAAGTCCCTTATATTTTGTAGGGTTTATTTTCAGAGGAGTCTTTAAATACAGGGGGAAGGAAATGTCAGGGTAAAGAAAGCGACAGACAGTAACTCCAACAACCGGTGAAAAATGCAATTTAAAGAGCTGGAAAGATTGAAGATATACTCTTAAAAAAGACCTGAACAGACAGAGCAAAAAAAGAAAACAACACTATTAAGAACTTCTGGCAAGGCTTTTGGGAGTCTTCTGTAATATCCGGAAGAGAAAAAAGACAACAGAATTCAAAAGTCACAAAAGGAATAAGCTCAGAACGTGCCGAAGAGACGGTCTCCAGCATCACCCAGGCCAGGAACTATATAAGCATCATCGTTCAATCTCTCATCAAGAGCAGCGGTATACACCTGGATATCCGGATATTCAGACTCTACTTTTTCAAGCCCTTCCGGAGAAGCTACAATAGTTACCGCTTTAATCATAAGTGGACTGTGCATCTGGATCTTATCAAAAGCCGCCGTCAGGGGGCCGGCTGTAGCCAGCATCGGGTCAACAACAAAAACTATCTTGTCTCGGAGATTGCGAATATTATTATAATAGCTGATAGGTGTGAAAGTCGTCTCATCGCGTCTTAAGCCAAGGTGAAAGACGTTCGCAAAAGGAAGCAGGTTGAGCATTCCATCGACCATACCCAGTCCAGCCCGCAGAATAGGTATAATAACAATATCAGGGTTAGCCAGAATTCGTCCTTCCGTTTCAGTAAGGGGCGTCTGTACTTTCACAGGTTCCACTTGTAAATCGCGGGTAGCCTCATAGGCTAAAAGCATCGTCATTTCTGTGACTAATTCGCGAAACTTTTTGGGTGATGTTTCAACATCACGTAAAATGGTCACCTTGTGGTCCAGGAGAGGATGATTGACAACAGTTAAACCCATAATTTTTTATCTCCCTGAAATTTGATATATAATATATTATTAAGGGTTTTTTGCAATGAAACTTCCATTTCTTTTACTTTTTATTTTACTATGCACCTTTATTGTCCCGGCTGACCGGCTTATACTGCAAGGAGACCGGGAACTGGAGGGGGTTGTGATAAAAGAAGAGCAGGAGTACCGCATTATCACACCTCATTCTATTATCACCATCCATAAAGACCGTGTAAAAGAGGTTTACCAGGAATCCGACCATCTGACCAGTATCGAAAAAACGGTAGAGAGATTACAGGAACAGGAACAATACCGACAGGCATTACAATTGCTGGAACGCTGTCTGGAAGAAAACATTTTAGGCATTGCAGAATACTATCATCATTACAACGATATCCAGCGTTTAAAAAACATCGAAGAATTTGAAATAAAGTTACAGGCTCTTCATCAACATGAAAAATATCATGAAATTATCGATGTATTTCACCATCATCAAAACACCTATCCTGATTACGAGCTGAGTGATTCTCAGCAGGAGAAACTCATAAAAGCTTACACGCAGAGAAGTTTTTATTATATTGACCATATTCAATACGAAAAAGGATACCAGTACCTTCACAAAGCTTTTCAGCTATGTGAGGATTCGCAGGCTGTACAGGATATTCTCACCTTATATGCAGAAAGAACAGGGAAAGAAGCCATTTTAAAACGAGAGAAAGAACATAAAGAAAAGGAAGAATATATCGTTGACAGCGAACCGGTGGTTACACCGATCACTCCTCCTGAAAAAGAACCGCCAGCGGAAGAAGTGCCAGAAGATGAAGAGAGTTATAAAGAAGAAATTATGACTCTTATGTTGCAGGCATATAATGCCGGGCCGGCAACCTTACTGGCTTACGAGGGAAATGTCCGGTATAGAGAAACACAGGAATTTATCAAACGGGTAAAAAAGAACCTGGATTCTTCTGACCTGAGCACACCGCATGATGACCTCATTTACCAGTATGCAGAAAAGTATCAACTGGACCCACAATTTGTCAAAGCCGTCCTTATGGCGGAATCCTCAGGGCAAACCAGGGCGGTATCATCACAGGGCGCCAGGGGCTTGATGCAGATCATGAGAGATACCTGGCATGATATGACCGGCTATATAGACGTTCAATGGACATATCAACAGGCTTTTGATCCGGCTAAAAATATCGAAATTGGATGCGCTTACTTTGCCTGGCTCCGGGATGATTTTCTGCCTTTATTTTTCTCCTTTCCCTGATACCAGGAAAGTTATTCATTCCAACAAGACATCGGCGCCGCCAATGATGAATCCGCCATAGTGAACTTTCAGAATAAGATGCCGATTCCGCCAGAGTGAACTGTAAGTCGGAGATCGGCGCTCCCAGGGAAAGCAGTAATACAATAATGAAGTGCAAGGTTTTTTACCGATGTGCCTTATATTTTGAAGAGTTTATTGTCAGTGGAGGGGCAGCACCTGGATAATTGCCGGTATTTATCTTTCTGATCATTTCAG
>PWGE01000012.1 GCA_003554345.1 Candidatus Sumerlaeota bacterium
CGATTATCCAAAAACGCATTGTTACCTTATAGCGAGGCCATCCCTTTGCTTCGAAATGATGATGAATAGGAGCTGAAAGAAAGAATTTTCTTCCTCGCAGTTTTTTGGAAAGAAGTTGAATTATCACCGATCCGGATTCAATAACCAAAAGAAAGGCGATCACGGGAAGAACAGCTACTGCTCCGGTGAGAAAGGCCACCACAGTAAGGGTTGCGGTAAGCCCCAGAACCCCGGTCTCCGACATATAGAATCTGGCGGGAGGTATGTTGAACCAGAGGAAGGCAAGGATACTTCCCACTATTGCCAAGCAGAATGCGGCAAGCTCGCTCTGTCCCTGAAAGAGAGCTATCGTTGCATAGGCGGTAAAAATGGAAGCGAAGGTTCCTCCGGAAAGACCATCGATACCGTCGATCACTCCCCCACTGTAAACAGCGAGCATGACTATTATGAAGAAAGGAATGTAAAAAAATCCCAAATACATATCCCCCACTCCGGGAATAAAGATCATATCGTGGCCGAGTTTGAAATAGAACCACCATGCGCCTATTGCCCCGATCAGAGCGACCAATCCTATGCGATAGCGTAAACTGATCCCCTCCACCTCATTCTTTTTATATATCTTATTCAAAAGAGGCAATTTACGAACGTCCGTAACTTGTAAAAGATCATCTGCCAATCCGACCACAGAGGCGGATACCAAGGTAAAAAGAGGAAGCCAAGTCTGTTCTCTACTCAAGAAGTTGAGTTCACCGATCCAGAATCCCTCACCAAAGAGAGAGAGTAAATGAAAGAAAAAGGTCACAAGGAGTACGGTCACCCATATGAGAAGCCCTCCCATGCGTGGAGTCTTCACCTCATTGTCTGAGTGGAACTTCTTGAAGTATTGGATATCCCCTCCGTCAATAGCCTTTTCTTTGACCGCTTTCTTCCATAATTTGTATTTGTAAAGGAAGTGCGTAAGAGTGGGAGTTGCAAAGAAGGCCACCAAAAAGGAGATAACCCCTATGGCGAACACCTTGATCACTATTGCCGTTACCTCTGTTCCGTAAATGATTATATATCAGAGATCATATGTATCGTGCACAAAATCAAGCAATTTCTCCATTTCTCCGAATCTATCATCCGTGCCCAATACAACATTTATCAAATATCCTTCCCCTGAAGGACTCTCCACGACCATAAGGAGGCATTCGAGTGCCCTATGTGTACGCCCCGTCTTTCCGCCCACGATCCTCTCTCTCCACCCCTTCTCTCTTCCATCCAAAAGGAATTCGTTGGTGTTTATTGAAGTGTAATAAAGATTTCCGCTCGGTGAGTAAAGCCGATAAGAAGGATGGGAGAGAATATCAAAAATATCGGTCTCGGATAGGGTGTGTTGGGCGAGCTTTACCACATTTCTTGCAGTGGATTGATTGGCCCCGTTCTTTTCATCCAGACCGCTGGGATTTATGAATTCCGTATTGTGCAACCCAATATCCTCCGCTTTTCGATTCATCTCTTTCACGAAACGATCCACCGGATCATTCTCCACATCCAAGAAACGCCCGCTTACGGTAGCCAAGGCGGGTGCGGAGCTGTTATTGGACTCTATGAGCATGGGATAAAGCATCTCTTCGATACTTGTTCCGCTCCATGCACGAAAATCCTCGAACCCCGAACGAAAAATAACATCCTCTTCCCTTATCCCTATCTCTTGATCGAGATCATAATTCTTTTTCACCACCAAAGCGGTCATTATTTTACTGATACTTGCTATGGGAAGAGCGGTATCCGGATTCTTCTCATAGAGCACTCTTTCCTTCTCCCCATCCCAATGAACGGAGAGAGCGGCCGCGACATCCATATCGAGCTCATCCATAGGCGCCGAATGCGCGATCTCCTCTGTTGCATCCTCTTCTTTTTCAGGTTCTTCGGGAGGTTCTTCTTGAGCATTGATCAACAGGAAGTACCCGATGAAGAATACTGTGACGAAAGATACAAAAGAAGCAAATACGATTCTCTTATTCCTCTCTCTCTTTCTTCTTTTCTTGTTCCTTATCATCTTTTTCTATTTTGATCTTTAATTCCTTCAATTGGTCCTTGCTTACATCCGCGGAAGGAGACCCCATTTCAAGACCCCTTCCGTCTCCGGTCTTGGGAAAGGACATGACCTCTCTTACATTCTCCTCACCACAAAGGATCATGAGCAACCTCTCAAGTCCGAAAGCTATTCCTCCGTGCGGAGGTGCTCCGTATCGGAACGCTTCCAAGAGATGACCGAATTTGAGTTCGATCTCTTCTTTGGTGTGCCCCAATACCTCAAAAACGGATTGTAATATATCCACGCGATGCGATCTGATACTTCCTCCCGCGACTTCATGACCGTTCAATACCAAGTCGTACTGAAGCCCTTTTACTCTATCGGGAGATCGTTTTATCTCTTCCGGATCCTCTTCTTCCGGCCTGGTAAAGGGGTGATGTACGGCGCTCCACTGCCCTTCTTCATTCTCTTCGAACATGGGGAA
>PWGE01000173.1 GCA_003554345.1 Candidatus Sumerlaeota bacterium
CAAAGACCTGAAATCAATCACGGGTAAGACTTTCATAAATTCAGGCGTGAGATATTCGGCAAATTTATAAATATTTTGTATGATGGTACGAGAAACAATGAACAATAATAAAAAAATGAGAAAGAAAACAGTATATGAAAATCTTTAAAACTCTTTTCCTGTTATTAATAGGTGTGATTGTAGTTGGGGGTGCCTTTCTGTATTTGAGCAGAAATATGCTGGCAGAAAGAGCAATTGAATATTATGCCCGCCAATCCCTGGGCGTTGACGTTCGCACAGAAAGTGTGAATCTCAAGCTCCTTGATTCAGAGATCATGCTTGAAGGGGTAGAAATAGCCAATCCCGATGGATATGATCATCCCCACCTCGCCAGGTTCCATTCAATTTTCCTGGATTATGATTTTCGGTCATTATTGCAACCTCCGTTTCATGCCTATCTTTTAGAAATAGATCTGGAAGAACTGGTTCTTAACCGTAATGCAGAAGGGAAGTTGAATGTTGAAGGTCTTATTCCTGAGAAAGAACCAGTGGATCCGGAAGAAGCAACTCAAGAGGTGGAAGAACTGGATGAAGAAGTTTTTTTAATTGATATCTTGTTGTTGAGTATAGATCATGTCGTATATATTGATGATTATAAAGAAGATGAAACGAAAACTCGAAGTATTTCGGTGGGGATGAAAAACTATGTCTATGAAGAGGTTGATAACCTGAACGACGTTATCCGCGTGATCCTGGTGGAAGCTATATTGCGTGCGGGTTTAACGAATCTGGAAGAAATGATAGAGCCTTTAACGGAAGAGCTATCAGAGATGATTTCCCGCCTGCCAGGAGGTCTCCAATCTGAATATGAGGAAAAACTCAGAGATGAGGTGCATCGCCTCGGTGAAAAATCCGATAAATACCTGGAACGCCTGGAAGAATATATTGAATCTGTTCCTGAGGAAATTGAAGGGTTTTTAGATCGTTTTTTGCCCTGAGAAAAGACTCATTCAGACCTTAATATTTGTCCGCACCTCGAATATTCTTGCTCACATAAAAGTACTTTACAAATTTGAGATGGCCTGTTCTAATGAGTTATAATATTTATAACGGGACGCCGGGGAATATGTCTAAAGGAGACATGCAATGTTTAGTTTATTGGAACATCAAAATCCTTACATAAATGAACTTATTCGTTTAGGTGTTGTAATAGTAGTAGCCATAGCTTCCTATTATGTGGTTCGCTATATTCTCATGCGGGTTATAAGATATACGGTGTATCAAACCAGGACGCGCTGGGATGAAATATTCTTTGAGAAAGGAGTATTTCATGTGCTGGCATATCTGGCACCTCTTATTGTTTTTCACCATGCTGCGGCTTATTATCCGGATCTTGAACTCATCCTGCGTAAGATTTTAAGTGTCTTATTTTTCATCGTATTCTGTGCTTTTATCAATCGAGTGCTGGGGGGGATACATGCCATCTACGCCAGCTATCCAGTATCTCAGAAAAAGCCTATCAAGGGCTATCTTCAGATTCTCAAGCTTATTATTTATTTAGTGGGTATTATTGTTTTGGTGTCAATATTACTGGGGCGGTCTCCACTTGGTATTATTGGCGGCTTAGGGGCTATGACTGCTGTGATACTCCTTATTTTTCGTGATACCATTCTTTCTTTTATTGCCAGTATCCAGCTTATGACCAATGACATGGTACGGGTAGGCGACTGGATAGAGATGCCTCAATATAATGCAGACGGGGATGTTGTAGAAATGGCTTTACATACTGTAAAGGTTCGTAATTTTGATCGAACTATTACTACTATTCCCACCTATAAACTCATCGAGGATTCTTTCAGAAACTGGCGGGGAATGATGGAAACCGGGGGGCGCAGGATTATGAGGGATATACTGATAGATCAGAGCAGCATACGTTTTTGTGATGAAGCCATGCTTCAGAAGTTTGAGAATATTCACTTGCTTCAGGACTATTTAAAAGAAAAGAAAAAAGACCTCGCAGAGTATAATGCTGCTCATAATATTGACGATTCCAGTCTGGTCAATGGCAGACATTTAACAAATATTGGAACTTATCGTGCGTATGTAGAAGCTTACCTGGAAAATCATCCGAAAATACACAAAGGATTGTTGCACATGGTCCGTCAGATGCCTCCTTCTCCCCAGGGTGTTGCCCTGCAAATATATGCCTTTACCAATGATACAAACTGGGTGAATTATGAAAATATTCAGGCGGATATTTTTGACCACCTTCTGTCAGTATTACCGGAATTTGGTCTGCGTCGTTATCAATATCCCACAGGAGATGATGTACGTACTGTGTTGCCATCTTTAAGAAAGGAGTAAGGTATGCAAAAAGTTCTCATTACAGGTGCCAGTGGAATGCTGGGTTCGGATCTGCCCAAAATATGGAGACGCTTTACTTCGGTCATGGGTGTTGACCTGGGAGATTTCGATATCACAGATCGGGAAGCGGTAGAAAAATATTTCAAGACAATACGCCC
>PWGE01000359.1 GCA_003554345.1 Candidatus Sumerlaeota bacterium
CAGTGCCGGGTATTTTCATAGACTTCTATTCCGGCGATATTCAGAGAAACTCTGCTCTGGTATATACCGGGCTTGAGCTCTGCTGAAAAATTAAAACTTTCGGTGCTTTCAGGCTTTAAGTGGGAAAATGAGGCTGTTCTGGTTTGCGAATCTTTGCCGTCTGATAAAAGAGATAATTGAAAATCGAGTTCGCCTTCGTACCAGTCTATTTGGGAAGGGTTTTCTATCTGCAGGGTGAAGGTATTTTCGCCGGGCTTGAGAGGCTCTTCTTCCTGTTTTTTCGTTAGAGAAGGGGCATAGTCTGTCACTTCAAAATTTCCATAATGAATAATATTGTCCTTATTGGCTTTAAGATAATATGTGCCTGCTTCATCGGGAACCTGAAGCGGATTGAAAAGGTTATGTTCCCGGGTAAAGTCCTCTCTTCTCGTCAAAACTGATGGTACATTTCTTTCGGAAGAAAAAGGGGCAGAGATTTCAAGATCCTGAGGGCTTTTTTTGCCGGTATGGGAGGGAGTGATTTCTAATGAGGGATGGAGTTCGGGAAGCTGGAGGTCCAGAAGAGGATCGCCGAGTAAAAGAAACATGGCACTGTGAAATTCGTTTTCTTCCTCGAGATAATAGCTGTTCAAGGTATTACTTACAATTGAGCCGAAATTACGGACATTATCAAAAAATACGTAGTCCTGCAATAACCGTGAAAGGACCATATGTTGGGTGGGATAGCCTTTTCCACTGGGAACAAACAGGGCTATGGCACCACTTCCTCTGGTACGCAGAAAATCTTCAGAAATATTAATATTCCAGGGAGGGAGGGGATAATCAATGGCGCCGGTAGAGCAGGTCATCATGGACATAAAAGTAGGACGGTAGTTGGCTTCGAGATTTAAAAAATCACTGTTATCAGAATCGCCTCCGAACAGAATTCTTTCATGGCTGAGGATATTAGGAGCTCCATGTCCCAGGTACTGAGAAAAAGCCACACCTTCCTGGAGTAGGTCGAGAATATCGCTGGTACACTCCGGACTTACTTTAATTCTTTCCTGATAGGCAACTTCCCATGGTATATAAAAGTTGTCTTCCAGCAAGTAATCTTTGAGATGAATTTTCGTGGATTCCAGGACGGGAGGTACGTCTTCGTATAATTTATTTGTATATCTCTCAAATCCATCATCATCAGCCAGATAAGCTATATGATGATTCCATTCTTCCATCTCTTCCCTGTTTTTATAGTGGGAGGCTTTATCGAGGTAATTCTCAAAGTCTTCCCTGTTATTGAAAGGTAGACGGGCAAGAATAATATCGTTAAAAAATCCCTCACCCAGAAGACTGCCCAGCTTATAATCACTGGCAAAACCCTCTCTGCCACGGTAATAACGCATGGTGGGCACATAATTCCTGATATCGGTTCCCAACCGGTTCTTGTAATCGTTGGTACAATCACCAAGAAAAATAGCAAACTCGGGAACCACCTCACGGGTAATAGAGAGGCGGTAGGTTAAAAAGTGCTGGATGGCTTCCGGTGTATGAAGTCCACCAGTAAAAACATGGTATAAGTCCTTGATTGAATAGATGCCTATGAGATGATCAGGATGAATTTCAGCGTATTGTTCGGCAATGTCTTTAAACTCGGGATGAGTAATAAGCAAAACTTCAGCGTCTTTTTTCAGGGAATCAAGCGGAGGTTCGAAAGGTTCAGGATTGGCGGCAGGAACGGTTTGAGCCGGGAAAAAGTGAAAAATACCTTTCTCTTCTGTGCTGCCAGGTAACAAGACATTAATGAGACGATCACCGGCATAATTGTATCTTTCATCAAAATGATAAGAATAACGTTTGATGGAGTCGTTCATCTGAAAAAAGACAAGGGGGTAATCATGGTAAATAGTCGGAAGTTCCAGCGGATTACCGGTTTGCTCTAATGATGTATCAATGACCATGGGGTCGGTGGAATCCAGTCTTATGTTATATTTTACATTGAAATCTGTAAGATAGAGGACATTACGAGGGTCATCTTCATTTATTATTGTCAGAGTATGTCTCCGGACACCTCTGAAAACCTGGTGGGGTATTTCCAGTTCTATGCGAAAAAATTCTTCATTATTGGTGCTCTCCAGCCTTCCTATTTCTCTGTTATTCCAGGCAATGCGATAGTTCACATCATGAGCTCTATGTGGATTGGCAAAAGAAAGGGAAAGGGGGAGAGTATCCGGCTGAGTGGAGGAACGGTTGGGAAGAGTGATGGTTTTACTCTGACTGTACTGGTTGCATTCCAGATGATAAAGGATTGCTTCTCGTGCATCTGGTAAAGCATCAGGGTCCTTATCCGGGAAATAATAATCGCGGGGTGCTGTTGCCTGGTATTCTGTCAGGTAAAAATCCTGTCCGGGTTGCTGTGGTGAAGATTCCGGAATATGTAAGGGGAATTCTTTTGCCTCTTTTTTTTCGGATTCGGGGAACATTAACCATACCGCGCTTTTATCGGTAAACTTATCCTCATATTCTGGCTGATAATATATGGCATGGTTTGACCTGATATGGGAAGGAAGTTGGTTGAATTCATGGTCGAAAAAAAGAGGTTTTTCTGCATTGATATCTGGATTATCTTCCTCTATTTCTTTAAGGTCTACTTTATAGAAACCCGGCTCTTTATGAAGATAAAAAAAGTGTCCTTCCTGCTGAAAAAATGCGAGCCGTTTCTCGGTTTCTTCCGGTAAAGAAGGGTGAGAAACGAAATAGGGTAAATGTTCGGCATTAAGAACATGTTTCTCGAAAAATGGGAGCATATGTGAGTTGAAGGACTTTTCAGTAAGTGATGTTTCGCTGGCAAAATGGATGGAATACTTTAATCTTTCGATTTGATGATTTTGATCATCATATTGTAACGTATCAGATATTCTTAACCGGAAAAGGTGAAAGAAATGTACTTTTCCCCTGTACTCAAGGGAAACAGGTAAAGAAGAAACGTTGTCAGAGAACTCAATAAACTCGCCAGTACTGGTGTGAGTGTTGTGGAGTTCGATTTTATTGTAGGAATCCTGTGGTAATATTATATAATCAAGGGAAGATTCGCTGTTTTTATTTTGATATTCCAGAGTTAAAGATGAAGAAGAAAGCTCGATTATTTCATGATCTGCATAAACATGAACACAGGCAAGGATGAAAAGGGTTATCAGCCAAAGAGACAATTTTCTGGGCATATATGGCTATTGTTTCGCTCTCTTTTAATACTATGTATTGTATTATTTTCTGTTTTTTTTTCAACTTTTTTAAGCCGTATGAATGCCGGAAGCTACTACATTAAACAGGGAAGACAGATATCAGATCAGATTGAAGCCATGCATGCTGCCGTACCTCTGGGAGACTTTACTCCCCAGAAAGAGATGGCGCGGGATTATTTTACAAGGGGATTGGAGTTGTTTCCGGTATATGGATGGGGGCATTATCAGTATGGCAGATTCCTTTATTACAGCATCGTTCTGGAAGAAGACTTTCAAGAAAAAGCCCTGCAGGAGGCTCTGGAACAGTACAAAATCTGCAAGCAAAATTTTGACAACATTGATATTCATAAGGAAATGGGGATAACGTATTACTATCTGGAGGAATATGAAAAAGCGAAGGAATATTTATACAACCATCTTAAGCTGGTAGCAGGTGATGTTACCACCCTCCAGATGCTGGGTCATTGCCATTTTGAAGTGGAAGAATTTGAAGACGCTATTGAATATTACAGCCGGTCACTTGAGTTAAAAGAAGATGCTAATATATATAATTATATCGGAGTGGCTTACAGTCACATGAGGGACTTCGAGAATGCCCTGGAACCGTTTGAAAGAGCAGTTGAGCTTGATCCTAATCTTGCCCCCGTATATGAGAATCTGGCGGCTTTGTATGGTTATCGCCTTGAAGAAAAAGACTATCAAAAAGCGGTGGAATGTTACCAGAAATATTTGATTTTAGAACCTGACACTCCGGATAAAAGGGTGATTGAACGTCGCATTCGTTATCTTAACCATCGAGCAGAGCAGGTCTCCTGAACTTCTTTATTTCAGGATAATGACCTGACGAATCAGATATTAATGTATCAGTAAATTTCTGAAACTTTCTCTATATATTAAAGTCTTTGCAATTCTGGATTGAATATATTATAATAATATGCTTAAACAAAAATAGAGATTACAAAGAAAGGAATAACCAATGGAAAGAAAGGGATTCTCGAAAGAAAATGGTAAAATGCTGTGTGATTCAGTGCCGGTCGAAGATCTGGTACGGGAATATGGAACGCCGCTTTATATTTACAGTGGAGGGTTGTTTGAAGAGAACCTCCTGCGTTTTAAAGAAGCCTTCAAGGAACTTTCCCCCTTGATTTGCTACTCGGTAAAATCCAATTCTTGTGGCGCATTGCTTCAGCTGGTGAAACAAAATGGTCTGGGAGCAGACATTGTTTCAGGCGGGGAACTGTACCGTGCTCTGAGGGTTGGTATACCGGCAGATTCTATTGTTTTTGCCGGTGTCGGAAAGACACGTTCTGAGATTGAAGAGGCTTTGGAAGCCGGAGTATACCTTTTTAATGTCGAGTCGATACCGGAAGCTCAGGAGATAAGTGAAGCGGCTGGAAAACTTGGCAAAACAGCACGTATTGCAATCAGGGTGAATCCTGATGTGAAAGCTGATACCCACAAACATATCACAACCGGAACCAAAGAAAATAAATTTGGAATTGACCTGGAAGTGGCAGAAAAATATTTTCAGCAGATTAATGAACTTCCTCACCTGGAACTGATAGGTGTCCATTGCCATATCGGTTCTCAGATTACTGATGTTGCCCCCTATGTTAATGCTATGAAGCGGGTTGTGCGATTCGTGAATATGTTACGGGAGGAAGGAATACATATTAAAGTCCTTAATCTGGGTGGTGGTTACGGTGTTGCTTATCATCCTGAAGAAAATCCCCTGGATTTAATAACCCTGGGGAAAGAGCTCAAGAAAATCCTGGAGGGGTTAGATTGCCAGATCATCATGGAACCAGGACGTTTTATTTCGGCTCCTGCGGGTATTCTTGCTACCCGTGTAATTTATGTGAAAGAGGGAATAAAGAAAACATTTGTCATTATTGACGGGGCGGTATCAGAATTCATTCGTCCGGTCCTCTATGATGGTTATCATGAAGTAGAACCGATTCAGGATAAGCAGGGTCGAAAAAATAAAGTGGTGGATGTAGTGGGCCCCATATGCGAATCGGGCGATTTTTTTGCTAAGGACCGTGAATTGCAAGAGGTGCAATCTGGAGAGTACCTGGCAGTCAGAGATACCGGTGCCTATGGATTCGCCATGGCATCTAATTATAATTCTCGTCCTTTTGTTTCTGAAGTGGTTGTTTATGACAGGAATCATTATCTGGTGCGGCAGAAAAACACCTATGCCGATCTGGTGAAAGATGAAATCCTGGTATCTGAATGGCAATAAAAGGATGTCAGCAAGACAGTTATTATATGCGGCTGGCCCTGGAGCAGGCGGTAAAAGCGTATGAATGTGATGAAGTGCCTGTAGGGGCAGTTTTAGTATATTGCGATAGAATCATAGCTGTTGACCATGACAGACGGGAAGAATTACAGGACATAACGGCCCATGCCGAGCTTTTGTGTATACGACGGGCAAATCACCTTTTTCAAAGCTGGCGTCTGGAGGATTGTCGACTGTATGTTACCCTTGAACCATGTGTGATGTGTGCTTCTGCTCTTATTCAGGCGCGTGTCTCCTCTCTGGTATACGGCGCATCCAGCCCCAAATTTGGTGCCATTCAATTATATGATTATTTTAATAACCCTTCTACCCTGTATCAGGTGGATGTCACCGGTGGCTTGATGGCAGACGAGAGTGCCTCTCTTCTTCAACAGTTTTTTCGCCAGAAACGCTGACTTTTCGTACCTGGTTTTTGACCGTTTTTACGCCAGAGGGCCCATGTGTATCTGTGTCTTTTATTGATAATTGCCGAAAATAAAATATAATTTTTCAGATAAGGATATAAAAAAAGGAGTTGAATAATGTCAGGACATTCTAAATGGCATTCTATACGACATAAAAAAGCAGCAGAAGATGCCAAAAAAGGTAAAGTTTTTACCAAGATTACCCGTGAATTAACTATGGCGGCTAAAGCAGGTGGTGGTGACCCTGAACATAATCCCCGTTTAAGGGTGGCTATAGAGTCTGCCAAAGCTGTTAATATGCCCAAAGAAAATATTGGCAGGGCAATAAAAAAGGGTACTGGCGAACTTCCAGGGGTCACGTACGAAGAAGTGGTCTACGAAGGATATGGGCCCGGAGGAGTGGCTGTGCTCGTTGAGGTGACCACCGACAATAAAAATCGCAGTACCGCGGAAATACGCCATATATTTTCGAAGTATGATGGAAATCTGGGCGAAGATGGATGTGTTTCATGGATGTTTGAACGTAAAGGTGTGATATATATACCAGCTGAAAGTGTTGATGAAGACCAACTGCTGGAGGTGGCCATAAACGCCGGAGCTGAAGATGTGAAGTATGAAGATGCCGAGCTCTTGGAAGTCCATACCTCCCCCCAGGAACTTGGCGATGTGCGCAAAAAACTGGAAGAAGAAGGTGTTGAAGTGAAACGCGCTGAACTGGTGCAGATTCCTGTGAATACAGTGCCCCTGAATGAATCGAATGCTCCGCGTGTTTTGAAGATGTTAGAAGCTCTCGATGATAACGATGATGTGAATAAGGTCTGGGCAAACTTTGATATACCGGAAGAGGTGATGGAGAAGTTAGAAGAATGAGTCTCATTCTTGCCTTTGACCCTGGACTTGCTAACCTGGGTTATGCCGTTGTTTCAGAAGAAAAGAATGTTCTTAAACTTCATTATCTGGATATTATCAAGACCTCCTCAAAAGAGCCTCTGGAAAAAAGGTTGTATGACCTGGGGAGTTCTGTGGAAGAATTGATTTCCCATTATGAACCTTCGGCGGTATGTACGGAATCTGTATTTCTTAATATGAACCAGAAGTCAGTTATGAATGTGGCTATGGTGATCGGAATAATCGGTTACTTTGCCGCCCGGGCCGCCCTGCCGTTTCATCCATACTCTCCTCTTCAGATTAAACAGGCGGTGACAGGACAGGGAAGGGCTTCTAAAGAACAGGTTCAGCAAATGCTTTTTCACTTTTTTCCGACAATGCGTGGCTCGAAAGTTTTCCATGCCTCTGATGCAGTGGCAGTGGCTTATTGCCATTTGAAAATGGCAAGATTTAAAAGTTTTATGGTTAAATGATGCCATGTTAAATCACCTGACGGGTAAAATTTTTTCTTTGAATGACCATGTGCTTGTTGTGGATGTTCATGGCATTGGAATCAACGTTTTTATTACGCGTACGGTTCGTGAAGAAATTGTGACCAATGACAGAGAGGATATATTTCTCTATTCCCGCCTTATCGGAAGGGACGGCGATTACGTCGTATATGGTTTTTATGATGAACAGGAACGCCTGGTATTCGACCATTTGAGACAGGTCCAGGGGGTGGGTGCCCGGACTTCAATATTGATCCTTTCTCATCTGTCCAGTCCCGATGTATTAAGGGCAGTACGGGAGGAGAAAGGTGAGGTTTTTTCCGCGGTGAAGGGAATCGGAAAAAAGGTCGCAGATAGAATAGTATTGGAACTGAAAAATAAAATTGATACGATTTGGGCATATGAAGAACATACGACAGGCTCCCATGGAGAAGTTCTGACGGAATCGATAACTGAACCGGCTGTGAGGGCGCTCGTTCATCTTGGTTGTAAACGCACTCAGGCAAAAAATACTGTTGAGAAGGTTCTTAAGAAAGTGGATTCTCCGTTGAGCCTGGAAGAAATAATTAAAGAGTCTTTGAAGGTGTACAACGAGTGAAAGAAGAATGGTTTTCTTCCTCTCAAAATGACGTAGAAGTCTCACTAAGACCTCAGTCATTTGATGAATTCATAGGTCAGAAGAAGATATTAAAAAATCTGCGCATATTCATTCATGCCGCAAGTCAGAGAAATGAACCGCTTGATCATCTTTTGCTGTACGGTCCTCCTGGCCTGGGAAAGACTACCATTGCTCATATCATTGCACATGAAATGGGCGGTACTCTTAAAACAACTTCCGGGCCGGTAATGGAAAAAAAGGCCGATCTGGCTGCCATTATGACAAGTCTTAATCCGGGGGATGTCCTGTTTATTGATGAGATTCATCGTATGAACCGGGCTGTTGAAGAATGCCTCTATCCTGCACTGGAAGATAATGTGATTGATATTATTCTGGGTGAAGGACCCCATGCTAATAACATCCGCCTCCAGCTGAATCCCTTTACGCTGGTTGGGGCTACGACCCGGGCGGGATTGTTGACCACTCCCCTGAGAGAACGTTTTGGCATCGTGTCGCGGCTGGAATTTTATAATATGGATGAAATGGTACAGATTATTCATAGAAATGCCGGTCTTCTCCGCATTCAGGTAACAAAAAAAGCAGCGGAAGAGCTGGCAAAACGCTCCCGCGGCACCCCACGGATTGCTAATACTCTTTTGAAAAGGGTGCGCGATATTGCCCAGGTTAAAAAAGTCAGTCTCCTTGACCATAAAGTAGCCTGTGAGGCACTGGGGCAACTTGATATTGACGAGTATGGGCTGGACCATATGACAAAGACCTTGCTCAGAATTATTCTCGAGAAATTTGAAGGAGGTCCTGTAGGATTGAGCACCCTGGCAATTGCTCTTGGCGAAGAAGCTGATACTATTGAAGATGTCTATGAACCATATCTGATAAAGCAGGGTTTTTTAAAAAGAACTCCCCGCGGCAGAATGACCACCCTGAAAACAGTCCGTATACTTCAAAAATAAGGATGCAGGCTATGCGTATATTTTTGTCCGCCATAAATAAGCTTCCCTTTTTCCTCCTTTCCTGTTTTCTATGTTTATTCTTTTCCTGTACCCCACGGGGGACTACTTCCTATTTTTCCCAGAAGATGATGGATTTACCTTCCACGGCTCCTTCTGATGTCCGGATATATGAAGCAGATGAAATGGAAGGTGAACAACATTTTTTGAGGATCGGGTATGTTTATACCCCACCTTTTGACGGAGAAGCCGGTGAACGTGAGCGAACAATTCTCAAAAGAGCCGCTGCACGAATGGGTGCGCATGGTGTCTATGAGCTGGAAACCCTCGATGCTCACAACTATACCTATGCCGGAGATCCTCACACGCCCTTTCCCTCTTTCAGGCATATTCGTAAAGATCAATATGTCCTGAGGGGTACGGCCATTCGTTTTTTAAGTAATGAAAACGAATAGATAAGGGAAAATCGGTAACCATTTGTTTACTTAATATACTATTGTTAATTCATTCGTCCTTTTATTACGTTAATAAAAAAAATAAACTCACATCTTCAGTTTAGCAAAAAGAAATATTCATATACAAGTTCAGTGATTTATGAAATAATACTTGCAAAAGAAATTATTTTATTTACAATTCATAATAAAAAGAGAGGAGGTATAATAGAGCGTATGTTAAAATTCAACATGGACCTGTTAGAAAGAAAAGCAAACATCATTAAAGGTATTGCCAACCCTTATCGTTTGGCGATTATTGATACTCTCAAGGAATCAGGAGAGGAAGGAAAAACGGTTAATGAGCTTTTAAATGATGTGGGCGGTGAGCAGTCCAATATTTCCCGCCATCTCTCTATCATGCGTTCAGCCGACGTATTGACAGCCAAGAAAAAGGGCTTGCATATCTTCTATACGGTCAAACATGAGAATATCTTTAAGATTGTAGAGCTTGTCGATGAAGTACTCCATGACCTGGTCACTGAATTATCCAAACTCACCAAACGTGCTTCTAAATAAAGTTCCACTGAAAAACTGAGACAGACTCTTTCAGAGATTATAATAAAAAAAAGGAGGGGTATCCCCTCCTTTTTTTCAGGTTTTCAATTCTTTTCTTTCAGAAAACTTTCCCTTTATTGCAGAAAATGTCCCACAGGCATAACATACAAGGGCATTTCGTTATCCCTTATCTGTACAACTTCTGCCACCTGGTTATCATGAAAGGCGCCTGCTATTACCGTTCCCAGTTCCAGGGATTCTGCCTGCAGATGGATATTTTGACCGGCAGCGCCCACATCCATTGCCAGGTAGCGGGGTCCCCTGTCTTCTCCATATCGTGATTCTACCTGTGATAAGTTTCCTGCCAGCACAATATTGACAGGTGCACCTGCTATCATCTGCTGCCCATAACAGGCTTCCATGAGAGGAGTCCGGAAATCTCCTTCTACTATCTTATCCAGGGAATGGTTTTCTGCATTGTATCTATAGATGCCTGCTTCTAAACCTTCTACTTCTCCTGCTACCACATACGCTGAAAGTGGGTTGATTCCACCGGCTGAAGGATAGGCTCGAGTGGCACCGGTCACTCCATCAACCGTTATTCCTACCGCACTCCATAAGAGTTGTCCCAGTTTTTCTTTAGTTACCGCTTCCGGAGAAAATGAACGTGTTGATTGTCGCTGATATATGGCCTCTTCAACTGATAGAGGGCCCTCACCTCGTGGCGATTCCAGGGAGATCGGCTCTTGTTCTTCCCCGGGTTCATTCTCGGCTTCTACTCTGTCCAGATTGGTGAGAAGGAAAGCAAAAGCCAGTACAAGGACTATTGCTCCGCTAATCAGGAGTCTTTTATTCATGGTTATCCTCCTTTGTATAGTCGTTATCATCTTTATATGTATGATAATACTTTTAAGAAATGTTGTCAAGGAGTATGTCGTGGTGAATTCTGTAGAGGAAAGACTATTCGCTTAATAGCAGTCCGGCGCCGCTGCCTAAAAGATAGGCGAAGGCTGCAGCAATAAATATCATCTGGAAGCCAAAGTGGATTGCCAGCAGCGTGGCCACAACAGTACTGATAACCGAAAAACAACCGTTTATGCCCCATGCCCAGGGGGTTAAAGCCTCATCTTTGTGAGAAAGATAGTTTAATCCAACAGGAAGAGCAAGTCCCATAACCAGGGATAAGAGAGAAATGAAAAAAACGGCAAGAATTATTCGGATCAGGGGTGAAAAAGTAATTGTTTGTTGAAGTAATGGTGGCAAAAAGAAGGAATAGACCAGAGTCAAAATGCCGATTACCAGGGGTACTTTAAGAAGGACATTTTTATTTGTCGGTAAACGTCCGGAAAAGTAGCTTCCTATACCTGACGCAATTAACATGACTCCAATAACCACTGTCGCGGAATAAATAGGATGTCCCAGGTAAAGGATGAAATTCTGAATGAAAGCAATTTCTATGAACATAAAGCCAATACCCAGCCCGGCGAAGTAAAGAACAGTCCATGGTTTATTTTTACCTTTAAATCCCAGCGGGATGAGCGGAATCAAAATAAAAATGACGGCGGCAATTATTATCTGTATGAAGGTTGCTAGGACAAGGATGAGCCCCAGTTCGAAAA
>PWGE01000374.1 GCA_003554345.1 Candidatus Sumerlaeota bacterium
CCTTAACTTCCGCCCTAACTTCTGGACGCAGACGGTGAGAACTTCTATCAGGGATATGGTGTATGATTATGAAAGCGGCGATATGTTTATGTTTGCTACGGCACCTTCCGATGCAGTGGAAGAACTGCATGGTCAATGGGAGCAGGTATATGATGAATTTCCTGCTTTTGATACTCCGGGAATTGTACGCCAGGAAAATTATAATCCCCTGGTACGCCCCCATGATGATGTGGATGTAGAACGTGGACAGGGTACAGCCACCGAGCAAATTGCGTCCCTTGATATCCATGACGACAGAGATGTGGATGGTCAGGGTTCTGCAGCCTGGGGAGGCATCGACCTTCATATTACTGAACAGGGAGAAAGATTCCTGGTAGCGAATGACTACTGGAATATGACCACCTACATTTTTAATGTGCTATACGATGAGAATGGTGAATTTGTGGGAGCCTCTCAGGTGTATGTTGAAGAATTTCCTGAATTTGCTGAAGCATTTAATCCTGCTTTTTATGAAGATGAAGAGGGCGTGATCTATCTGCTGTTGCTGAATCGTGGTGGTGTTGTTCAGGTTTATGAAATGGAAGTAGAACCCACCTTTTCTTCTTCCTGGAGCCTTTTTAAATAAATAAGCCCCCACCCTTTCCATCATAATAAGAGCGTCCCGGAGCCGCCCGGCTTCGGGGCGTTTTTTTATTATAAAGGACTTTTCTTGAGATCTTTTGTATGTTTTGTGTAATATTCCTGTGATAGATTGAACACAAATTCGTTATTTTACCCTGCTTTTATATACCATCCTTATCTGAAAATTACTGTACAAAGAGTATATAGACCACAACCACCAGCAGTCAGAATGGGTAATAAAATCAGAAGAATGAACGGAGCGGAGGGAAAAAAATACCGTAAATTGTATCACGCAATGCAAAAAGATTGTTAAGGCGACTTTAAAAAAATAGTATTTGTACCATAAGGAGGTATATTGAATAGAGTGCTATATGCATGTTTAAACGATTCAAGTGGGCTTGACAATTACATAATAAGGGTGTATAATAATCATGATATTACATTAAGGAGTTATATCATGATTAGAAAAATTCTATGCATGATGTTCTTTGTCTCGTTAGGTCTGTTATTGGCTCAGCCAGCTGATTTGTTTGTCAACCGTTTGGAGGATCTGGATTTTGCCTGGGAAGATTATCCTGAGATTGATGGTGTCGATAATCTAAGCATGCCAAATGCATTTGTTCCTGATCCTTATGCTGATGTTCCCACGTATTATATTACTGCTGGAGGTCAACCTGGTCCGAGATATCTGGTGAAAGTTACCATTCCATCTCTTGATGAACCTGAGATGGAACTGCTCAGAACTTTTCCCCTGTATATTGGTGATGAACCCTATGAAGAGTGGGATTATGATATATATGTTTATGTCCCTGGACTGACTGTCAGCGAAGATTATATCTTTGTCGGACTTTATACCTATTTAGAGTATCTGGATGAAGATGAAGATGAACCGGAAATTGAAAGCGGTGTCAATGGGTTTTACATCATGAAATTTGCCAAGGATGACGGAAGCCTGGTTGACCTGAGAAGAAATCAGAATAGTCAACACCGCGTGCGCGGCTTGCATTACATGCAGATAGATGATCCTGTCACCCTCTATGTTGATGAAGAAGGCGATTGGGTTGATGGTCCTGGCGAAGGAATCGATGAATATATAGTTGATGATGCTCTCCTGGCAACCCAGTGGGGTGGACGAGGCATCTTTGCCTTGGATCCGCACAATCTGGAATATGTTCCTGGCGGGACAGGCTTTGAGCGAAACTTTCGCCCTCGCACCTATACTGTTCCTCCAAGGGGTCGTTGTTCAGATCTCATCTATGATGTTGAAGCAGGTGATCTCTACCTTCTTGCCTTTACTGCTGGTGAGTGGGAAGAGATAGAGTATGATGGTCCTGGATTTGTCCGGCAACAAGGGTATAACCCCTTTGATCCCGACGGTGCGGGAGAAGGCGAACAGATAGCAGAACTGCTGGCGCCGGAAGAAGAAATTGATAATTGGCAGTACTGGGATCCGGAGCAGGAATGGTTTCAGGGCAATCCCGTATGGTCCGGAATGGATATGTATGTCAGCCCGGAAGGACATAAATTCTTTACTATGGCAGATTTCTGGAATGGTTTTCTTTATTTGTATGAGGTCATACCACAACCCGATGATTCAGTAGAAACTCATCGCCATTTTGTTTCTGATAGACCCACTTTCTGGAATAAGCCTGTTGATGTGGTATTTCATGAAGAAGAAGACGGATTGTATATGATCGCACTCAATTATCATCAACGGTTATTTGAAGTCTGGGAGGTTGGATTTGCTCCCACCTTCTCTTCCTCATGGAGTCTGTTTCAATAAAATAGCCCCACCCTTTCCATATTCTCGATAAAGGCCCTGCAGCCGCCTGGCTGCAGGGTCTTTTTTTGTCTTATCTTACTGGATGGTGATAAATAGAGATATCATGAACAAAAAGATATGAGGAGAGCATTTAGTTTTTTTTCTTTCACTGAAAACAAGTGAAAAAGTATTTGCCAGAGAAAAGGTTATTGTCCAAAACAGCGTATCGGGGCAATTAACATAATATTGACAACTCTGTTGAAGGAATTTGCTAATATGTTAATCTGCCATAGATCTTTATTAATTTTATTTTATAAAATTCGTGAGAATATAGTGTATTATCAACCTGGAATCAGAAGAAAAAACCCTTTTGCTGATCCTGGCAAATGTTTTCTCAAGGAAGTTAAAGTATGATGGTTCATTTCCAGATGGTGGCTTTTAATAAAGATTGTCTTTTTTGATAAAAAAATGTAATATAATGAAAAATAAACAATGGTAAACTATGAGGGCAGGAGATTTTCCCGGTTATTTTTATATACTGGAACCACTACCTGGCAATTGCCCGGAAAGGTGGTGCGACATAGCTCAAACAGTAAAGAACTCCGGGGAATTGCCCTTTAATTTCCGAAAGGGCTTTGAATCTATTGTAAAACTTTCGAGCAAAGCGTGCCCATCGGATATATCAGTCAAGAATTTTTTGCTGGGAAGAGTGGGCGTCCAACAGCTGTAGCTTAGGGGATGCTAATAGTTAATGAAAACCAATCATGATGCCTTAAACTCAGAAGTAACGGCACTTTATGAAATAGCGACTCTTCCTCTTACCGACTCACTTGAGGAGATCGGCAGAGAGGCTGAACAAAAAGCGGTTTCTCTTTTTACTCCTCGTTACTTCGCTGTCATTGTGGGTGAATATAAGACAGGACGTCTTCTTGCTGCGCGGGGAATAAATGACCCTCAAAAGATCAAAAAGATATTTGAGGATTCTCATGACAAACAGTACGCGTATTCGCCTCATAGCTCCTGTCATATTCTCTTTGAATTGAATTCTGTACCCACAGATAAAGAAAAACGTCTTCTGCATCTTTTCTGTCTTCACCTGCAAAGAGCCATTGATAATGCTCTTTATCTGCAAAAAAAAGCGGAATCCTCTCGACGGCATAAGGAAGGAAAAAAAAGCTATCTTGACCTGATACATTCCCTCCATGAAGCGGTCTTCATACTCGATGAGGAGGGAAAGATAATCGAAATAAATCAGCGGGTGGTAGAATTATGGGGCTTCAACAGGGAAGACCTGATAGGTGAGGAATTGACGATTCTTGCCTGTCAGGAAGAAAAGAGTGCTAAACGCTTGAAAAACATTATCCGCCAATCACTCAGTGGTAAATCTAAAAGTCTGAATTTCTGTGGTATTGATAAAGAGGGAAAAAAGTTTTATGCGGATATTGTTTGTAAATGCGGGATGTTTTTTGATAAGAATGTTATTATTGTGACAGCCCGGGATATTACCCGTCAGAAAAAAATGAATGAACAGGTTCAGATTCTGGCGGCAGCTATCAGAAGTGTGAATGATTCTATAACTATTACCGATCTTGAAAACCGGCTGGTTTTTGTCAATGAAACCTTCTGTCGTATCTATGGCTATAATGAAAAAGAAATCCTGAAAAAGGATGTATCTTTTATCTACAGTTCATCTATCCCTTCTTCTTTTTTGAAAGATATTGAAAGGAAAGTAAAAGATGGAGGCTGGCAGGGTGAGACAATAAATCAGCGTAAAGATGGGACAGAATTTCCGGTACTTCTCACCATCTCACCTGTTGTGAGCGATGATAATGAAATGCTGGGATATATTTATGTGGCGTCTGATATAACGCATAGAAAACAGCAGGAAAAAGCTCTCCGGGAAAATGAGCGACGCCTTTCCACTTTAATTCAAAATGTACCTGGTCTTGTTTACCGCTCTCTTGCTGATTCAAGCTTTACGATGCTTTTTGTAAGTGAAGGGGCCTCTTCCCTGACAGGTTATCAGGCTGAAGAAATACTTTATAACAGGCAAGTGCATTATGCAGACCTGATTCATCCAGACGACCGTTCAAAGGTGAGGGCAACAATTGAAGAGGCTTTGAAGAACTATGCCACCTTTCAAATTTCCTATCGTATCTTTACTGCCGATAATAATGTGAAATGGGTATGGGAACAGGGGCAGGGCGTCTATGGTGAGGATGATTGCCTTCGTTATATTGAAGGGCTTATCATTGATATCACCTATCAAAAGAAAGTAGAAAATGATCTGGTTAAGCAACGTAATCTTCTGGATGCTATTATCAATAATGCCCCTCTGGGAATATGGTTGGCTGATGAAGCAGGTCATTACTCCCTGGTAAATCGCTATTTAAGGAAAGCGGTGGGTTTGGGGGAAAAAGATCCCAGTATAACTCCTGAAGAATTTAAAAGGTGGCGCGAAACTGACCGCAAAGCGATGAAAAATAAAAAACCCGTTTTCCTTGAAGAAAACATTACTTTCAGAGATGACCAGAAACATGCCATGCAGATTGTAAAAACTAAATTAACAGACCAGGAAGGACGGCTTATAGGTGTGCTGGGACTGGGAATGGATATTAATGAACGAAAGAAAATGGAAGAACAGTTAAAAAAGAGTGAAACAAAAAACAGGGCAATGATCCAGGCGATTCCAGATATGTTGTTTATTTTTGATAAAGAGGGTTTTTGCCTCGATTTTCAGGTGGGATACGAGGAAATGAAAAAATACCTGATATCTACACCTTCAGAGATAATCGGGGCGCATGTGTCAGAATTCTTTTCCAGTGATTTTTCAAAACAGGTGCTCCGGCATATCAAAAAATGCCTCCGGACCCGCGAAATTCAGACACTGGAATATGACCTTTTTGTGGAACAAAAACAGCATTATTTTGAATCCAGAATTGTTTATTTTGATGAGGATAAGGTGCTCACTCTTGTCAGAAATGTGACAGCTCGCAAACGGGCCGAAAAGAGGCTTTCAAGAATTACTGAATGCTTTCTGGAGTTTGAACCCGATCCCCTGGAAAATATCAGGAAGTTGACACGCTTGTGTGGAGAATTATTGCATGCCAGTCATACATCCTATGTAATGTGCCAGGGTGATGAGTTTTTGCCGTTTACCCGCTGGTGTTCTCAAGCCAGAAATATATTTCCTGAAGTTTTGACAGATATTACCACTCCTCTTGTCTTGAAGAAAAAAGAAGAAAATATAACTGAAATTACAAATGTGGATGATCTCTGTAAAGATAGACTGGGTACGAAAAAACCTGCTGCAGGTGCCAAAACTTACCTGGGTAAAAAGGTGCAGCGAGGTGAAAAAACGGTGGGCATATTAAATGCCTTCTTTAAAAACCAGTACAAACCTGATGAAGAAGCAGAAAAAATAATGGGTATACTTGCTATTGCTATTGCTATCGAAGAAGGCAGGGCTCATTACCGTAATCGGCTGGAAGAAGAAAAAGAACGTTTGCTTGTGACAATGTATAGTATTACTGATGGAGTGGTTGCTACCGATACCACCGGGAAGATAATTCTGCTGAATGAAGTCGCATCCCGGCTGGTAGGATGGCGACAGGAAAAAGCCACAGGAAAAGATATTAAACAGGTTATGTCGCTGTTTGATGAAAGGGAAGAAAGAACCCGCAGGGACCTTGTAGAAACGATTATTAAAAAAGGCAAACCCTATGACTTTCCTCATGAATTCATTTTGGAAAAGGAGGATAAAACCTGGCGTCTTGTATCTTTGAGCGGTGCTCCTATCCGAAACAAAGAAGACCGGATTATTGGCCTTGTGTTTGTCTTGCGTGATATAACCGAACAAAAAGTTATTGAAGAAGAAATGATCAGGAAGCAAAAACTGGAATCAATAGGTACTCTCGCTGCAGGTATCGCCCATGATTTCAATAATCTTTTAACAGGTATGTTTGGTTCGCTGGAAATGGCTAGAAAATTCGTTGATTCCAGAGAAAAAGTGCTTCACTATATTTCAAATGCCCTTTCAGTCTATGAGCGAGCCAAGAATCTTACCATGCAGTTGCTGACATTTTCCAAGGGTGGACAGCCTATCAAGAAACTTCACTTTTTACAGGAGATACTTGAAAATACAGCACGCTTCGCTTTGAGCGGTACCAATATTTCCTATGAACTTCGCCTGGCTGATAACCTCTGGATGTGCCGCATCGATAAAAACCAGGTTGAACAGGCAATAGATAATATCCTTATTAATGCAAGGCAGGCTATGCCAGACGGTGGTACTATTATGATTGATGCGGAAAACGTTGTTCCAGGCGAGCATGCCTATTCTTTTCTTCATTCGGATACTCCCTATGTTAAAATCCAGATAGAAGATGAAGGTATTGGAATTTCTAAAAAAGATCAGTCTAAGATCTTTGATCCTTTTTTCACTACTAAAGAAAAAGGCAGTGGGCTGGGGTTAGCCACCGCTTATTCTATTATTCAGCAGCATGATGGTCATATTATCTTGCATTCTCAGCCGGGTAAAGGGTCCCAGTTTGCTATTTTTCTGCCTGCGAATCCTTCTGTTCAACCTCAAACTCCTGACATCAGTGAAATAAAATTGCATCAGGGGAAAGGGCGTATCCTCGTTATGGATGATGACGATATGATTTTAAATGTGGCCTCCCACATGCTCAGAGACCTGGGGTATGAAGTGAACACCTGTAAAGATGGGCAGGAAGCTCTGGAAATCTACGAAAAGGCATTGCAGAAAAGAGAACCCTTTGATGCCCTTATTCTTGATCTTACTGTCCCGGGGAGAATGGGTGGTAAAAAGATGGTAGAAATATTGCGGGAGAGATATCCAGATGCTATTACTATAGCTACCAGTGGATACTCTTCTGATCCTGTCATGATGTACCCTCAAAAATATGGTTTTGATGATAATCTCCCCAAGCCCTATCAATATAAGCAACTTCAAAATGTTCTGCAAAGACTTCTTACAAATAAAACGCAGTAAGAAATAGGAAAGGTACCCTCCTCCCGGTCCTCTTTTACTGGTATTAGATTGATAACTTCCCCAAAGTTAAACAAAACCCCTGTATTTTTTCGTTTTCTTCAGAAATTTCATCAAAAAGTTTTGCAACAGTTTAAAAAAAAGACTATAATGTAAATAAAGAATAGGGGTGATTCTATGGGTAAAATTACTGGTGATGCTATGCTCATTGAAAAAGAGCCTTATCAGGTAGAAATAAAAGTTGCTGATTACATTATTCGAGGAACCTATACCATCTTTAAAGGAGAAAGTATTTTGACAGAATTGAATCACGAGAAGCGTTTTATTGAACTAACCAGGTGTGAAATGAAAGATACCAGAAGCAGCCAGCAGGAGAAACATGCCCGCCTTATTGTGAATAAGTCTTTCATTGAACTTTTAAAGATAGTACCGGGACCTTCATGAAAAAAGTAATTATTTATGGCAGGACTCATGTTGTGAGGGGTTCTTGTTTTCTGGACAACTCTCTACTATCCCATGTAAATCGTTTTGATACTATACAATTAAAGCCTGAAAAAGTCCGGTTGTTCCTTCAGGATTCTGATCTTCGGGAGGAGTTCAGCCAGGCGGTACAGCTTTCCACTGCTCAAATAATGTTGATAAGTGTACAGGAATAACAACCCATTATATTTTATACAGGAAAGTGGGGCCTTTCTGTTAACAAAAGATTTTCAGGTCTATGACTTTTTTACCTGTGATCTACAAATGAGCTTTCTTTTTCCGTCAGAGAGCGACTGAAGCCGGGATAATAAATATTCTTGCCATTCACCTCTACTTCTCCTCGTTGAGAATCCACTGTATCCGACCGAAAGTCACTTTTGTCGGGTATGAATGCTCTGCCGTAATCATTATTGGCGACAAATACATGAGGATGCATATTGCCAAAATAAAAGTCACGTATTTTGTGAACAGTATCTTCTTTAAGATGTTGATCCTGGTTGCGCGACTGGATGCCTATCATGACCGTGATATCCACGGGAAGCCAGCCATAAGGTGGGATATACATTTCACACCAGTCATGCAATCCCCGGCGATGAGGATATACAACCCATCCTGACTGCCAGCGGGCAGGTATACCGGCATATCGAAGCATAGTCATGAAGAGTAAGGTTAACTGTCCGCAGTCACCGTATCTGTTGGTAAATGTTTCATGGCTGATGTTGCGCTGGGTGGAATATTCAGGGGCAAAACTGTATTGAAAATTATCTATCATCCAGTCATATATTTTTCTGGCTTTCAGGTAGGGGCAGTAAACATTTTCGGTTATCTCATCAACAATGGTAGTTATATCAGGGTGAAAGACAATATGTGGTTGCCGTTCTTCAAGAAAATAACGTTTTTCCGGACATTCTTTATCAATGGCTTGAATGTTTTCCTTGCCTATATCACGATAGCGAGCCCAGGCAGTATACGAGAAAGAGATATGAAATTTCTCGTCGCCCGGCTCTTCATAGGTTCTTTTAAAATAAGCCGTTCGCATAGGACTTTCTGCAGGTGCAATAAATTGCAGGTCACTGGAGGCAGAAACTGTTTGTATGTCTGTCTGAAAAGGAAACGACCGCGGATAGGGAATCCAGACCTCCAACTCGTCTCCTTCTGAAAGAGATTCTGTAATTTCGAGATCAAAACGCAGGGTGCGGCGTATGGGTTTAAGATAAAAATCATGCTTAAAACGGGGTGTGTGGATCAGGGTATGGACTAAATCGGGATGAGGGTTTTTTCGTTCGAAACCAATATTCCGTTTATAAATTTCTGAATGGCGAAAAAACATGTTGGATACTGCTGCATAAAAATAACGGCGTTCTCCATTGATAATTCGGGAGGTCAATTTGCCTTCTTCGGTCCACTTTTCCAGTTCGTCGGGTTCAAAGCCTTCTACGCGTCTTTCCAGCTGTTCTAATAAATCGTTTCTTGTGAAGCGGTAATCATGCTCAATACGGTCAATTCGTTCTTTTTCCCACTGGAGATCTTTTCTCTCACTCTCAGCAAGATCTTTTTCTTCAAGCCACCGGGTGATTTTTTCACGAATAACGTTGAACTCGCCCTCTTCTTCCAGAGATGCTGTTATTTCTTCCGCATTTTTCATCTCAATCTCCTTCCCTTCACCGGTAATAAGTGAAACAGATACTATTATAAGAATGAAGTATAATAATTTCATATTCTATTCTCCTTTGTTGCGATTATTGTGCAGACTTTCTGTCTTGAAGGCATTCTTACGTTGGCTGTTACTTGTTCCCGAATGCAATAAAGTGTTCATGAGTCCTGTTTTTTATGCAGGAAAAATGTTGCTGGTTTTTTGCAAAGCAAGCCGGTTACTTTTCGTTTATTTTACTGAATATACTTTCAAATAAATATTTTTTAATGGGCAGATAAGCTGCTCCCTTCAGAGGTACTTGCTCATCTTTGACCACCCGGAGAGAAAAATCTTCCCCGAGAATGTTGAGTGAATGCATATAAATGTTTCTTTTTACAGCATTAAGGAGAATATCTTCGCCCCTGGTACTGATAAGTGAACCGTCGATGTAGATAGTTTCAGGCCCAAAAAGGTTTATGAGATTGGAGATTCCTAAACCAATATAGGAGCCGGCAGTGTCCAGAACCCGAAAACAGAGACGGTCTTTCTTTTGAGCTGCTCTCTGTACTGTCTGGATATTCAACTCCCGGAGTGACTGTATCTCGTTGAGGATAATGCTGCGAGAACCTCGTTGCAGATAGTATTTTACGGTATCAACCAGGGCGAAATCCGAAGCGACGCTTTCCAGGCAACCTGCCTGGCCACAGTAGCATAATGGACCATCCGGTTTTACCATTAAATGTCCCAGTTCGCCGGAATATTCAAGAGGGCTTCGGTAAACTTTTCCGTTTAAAATAAGGCCGGCTCCGATGCCCGGTCCCAGCTGGACATATAATGCACATTCATCTGTTTGAGCTTCTTTAAAGCGTATGGCATTAGTGGAAGCCTGGATATCGTTGTCTATGTCGGTGGGAATGGAAAACTTTTCTTCCAGCAGGGATTTCAGGGGTACGTCTACCCAGTCAAAAATGCGGGGAAATGCCACAGAAACTCCGGATTCTGAATTCACCAGCCCGGCAATACTGATCCCTATTCGTTGAATATCCAGGTTCTGTTCATCCCCTTTTTTCTGTAAATCCGAGATGGTTTTAAATATTTTTTGTAAGAGATCTTCCTTCTGTTTGAGCGATGTAATATATTCTTCCTGTTTATAAATGAGATCGGCATTGATATCTACCAGCGACGCCTGAAGACTGTTGCGTGAAATCCGTAACACACAAAAATGCCCCAGGTCAGGATTGAGCTTTATTAAACGGGCTTTTCTGCCACCGGTGGAGGTGGCATATCCTTCGTAAACTACAATGCCCCAGCGTATCAATTCATTGACCTGGGTATTAACTATAGCTATATTTAAACCGAATTGCTGAGATATTGCTGACTTGGTGATGGGGGAATTTTCCCATATCCAGTGTAGTATTCTTTGCAATCGTCCCATAGGCGCCTCTTTTGAAAGAAACTGTAACTTTAATTCTTACAGTATACTATGAAACTATGACAGGTAGTCAACCCATTTATTTAATATATGCCCCATTTTAAACAAAAAGATGTGTTTAATACATTTTTCTTCTTTTAGAAACTAAAACAGTACGACTCTCTTTTATGTCCGATCAGTTTTGTTTTATTTCTGTCCATAATGTTCCGGTTATTCTGCGTGAGTCTGTCAACTTGTTTTGTTTTCTCCAATGTGACACTTACCTCTTCATTGGTGTGAACTCCTCTGAAAATAAAACCTTGAAAAGATGTTTTACATAGATGATACTGGGATGAAGTCGAGATAAGTCCAGAAAGAATAAGAAACCAGAAAATTTTGCATCGATGTATAGGATTAAGAGGATAAGATTTCAGATTAAGACTACAAGAAAAGAGTGCTATTTTCATGATTGGTGGCGCTAACTTCTGAGTTGGCGTGAATAACTCCTCTGAAAATAGAACCTTTTTGAGACGCAA
>PWGE01000357.1 GCA_003554345.1 Candidatus Sumerlaeota bacterium
TATTTCAGGCAGCCGTTGTCAAATGATGTCCTTCCCGGACAGATTTATACCTTTACCATGACGGTCACACCGGAAGACACAGGCATATATCTCACAGAATGGCGAATGATTAACGAAGGGACAGCCTGGTTCGGAGAAGTTTTCAGCAAACAGATCGAAGTTATTGAACACCGTACCCATATTGAGACCGGTATATGGCAGCTGTTTAAGTAAAAAAAGGGTTATTCACTGAAAAAATTAGGAGGAGATAGAAAAATGCAAAAGCAGACTGTCAGGTCTTTTTATATTTTTCTGGTGCTGTCAGGAGTTATTACAATTTTGACAGCACAGGGGTATATCGGTGTATCCAACTCTTTTAATATGGATACCCTGGATCCCCATATAGGTGTTTCTAATGCCTTCGTTCTCAAAACCACCCCTCTGGACAATATCTCCAATCCCTTTATCCTGGATACCCTTCCTGGCAAAGAAATTTATGATGCGCAGGTACGGGGGTGGTTTATTCCATTAAGTATGGAGACAGGACAGGAGTACAAAGTAAGTATAACCATGATTAACTCTGGTGAAGCCTCCTGGATAATGAGCGAACAGGTTTACCTGGGAGCTGTAGGTGACCAGGACGACTTTGTGTCGCCTCAGTCAGTCAGGGTTCATTTAAACAGAAATGTTTCACCTGGTGAAACGAATATATTTACCATGACGTTTAAGGCTCCGTCAGAAGCCGGATGGTATACCACACAATGGCGTATGCTTAAGGAAGGGCTCTTCTGGTTCGGAGAGAGTTTCAGCCAGGAGATTGAAGTCCGTCAGCGCACCTTTATTGATGAAAGGCTGTGGCAGTTTTTTGAATAAAGAAATATTTTTACAATGATAAGGAGTAGGGAGATGAAAACAATCCAGGGTATAAAAATGGTTTCAGGAATTCTTTGTATTCTGATGTTTGGAATTATTCTCTATGCGGGGCCGGAAGTCTCGAATGTACAGGCTAGTCAGCGTATGGATGGTTCCATGGTAGTGGATATCAGTTATGATCTGGTGGGAGCGGATGAAGGTGTTTTGGTAATATTTGAAGTATCTCCGGATGGTGGTGCGACCTGGAGAATACCGGGAAAGAATGTTACCGGTGATGCAGGACCGGGTATTATCAGCGGTGAAAATTTACAGATTACCTGGAATCCTGGTGAAGTGGTACCAGACGAGTACTGGCTGAATTGCCTGGTACGTATCTCAGCCAGGGATATGCTGACAATCATGCTTCCCGGCAATGTTCCCATGGAATTTGTTAAGATTTCTGCAGGTTCTTTTATCATGGGATCACCGGAAACGGAGAGAGGTCGCTTAGACTGGGAAGGACCCCAGACTTTTGTGACATTGACGGAAGATTATTACATGGGAATTTATCCGGTTACCCAGGCCCAGTGGCTGGCAATCAAGGGAGACTGGCCCAATGATCCGCCTCAATACGGATCCGGTCTGGGTGATAATAAGCCGGCCTTTAATATCAACTGGGATGATACTCAGGATTTTCTCACTTTTTTAAATTTTCATATCAATTCAACCGAACAGGGGGAAATAACAGTTGACCTGCCTACTGAAGCCCAATGGGAATATGCCTGCCGGGCGGGTACAACCACCAGGTTTTTCTTTGGCGATTCACTGAGCGTTGATGATGAAGATACCGACGGCCCGACAGACTCTGTAGTATATCCCGGCATACGTTCTGATTACATGTGGTTCGTTAGCTATCCTGGAATGCAAAGGCCCAGTCCCCGAGCCGTCGGAACCACGCTCCCCAATGCCTTTGGTTTATACGATATGAGCGGCAATATATCAGAATGGGTAAAAGATGGATTTATCCCTGAACTTCCCGGCGGAAGTGTTACCGACCCTTTGAGCGAGGGGGGATCCCCTTATGTTGTGCGAGGCGGCCACTGGAATTCCAATGCCCGTTTCTGCCGTTCAGCTTATCGTACCGGAGTTTTAGGAGAAAACGCTTCGGATACCGTAGGGTTCCGAATCATTGCGGTCAGGGAAGAGTGATTAACAACACAAAAACATATAAATAGTCGTTTTTTTATTGCAGACTATCACTGTATAAAACTCTCATTCATTTTTTAAAAACATGTTTTAACCTGCTGTTTGGATATTGATATATTTATGAGTTTAACTTGCCGGGAAGTTTATTAAGGAACTTTATACACGTAAATATTTTTTCTGTCAGAAAGGATTACAGAACAAATTTATACGTTCTCACCAGATGTCTGTTATCCGTATTATGTATCGACCCGGATACTCATCGTATTGAACTGATTTTATAAACATTGAAAATCTCTCTTCACCATGCATATTTTAATCAATAAAATTTGCCCATTTTTCATGATCAGTGTATAATAAAAAACAGATCTTCAGGGGGTGGAGAGAATGTCAAAAAAAAGAGTCCTTCTTATTATTGTCCTGGGGGGAGCACTGTTGATTGGCGGTGGAATTTTATTTGTTAGCCTGGCAACAGGTGACAGGGGAAGAACCGTTGATGAGCAAGCATTGGAAACAATAATTGCCCGAATGGAAGAAGAACACCGGGAGCTTTTAGGTCCTTCGGGTTTGGAAGAATATGGCGCTTTTTTTGAGTTTGATTCAGAAGGGTACCAGTATTTTTCTCCGGCTGAAATGTCACCATTTCCCGGAGATGATCATCATATAGAAAAACTGGAAAATTTTGAAGCAAAAATGGAAGACCTATATGCTCGCCTGGAGAAACTGGTTGATGAGTATTATTTTTATCACCAATGGGAACATTTTTTAGAACCGGCAGGACCGAATTATCTCACCATTCAGCAGTTTTTTAATGATGCGAGGCGCTATATGATGCGATTGGCAGCTGAGGGACATACCACGAAAGCGGCTGATATTATGATTTTGCAGTTGCGTTTTTTTGAGAGATGCCTGTACTATCCCGTACTGTTTTCTTTAAGTGAAAGCTGGGCCATTCAATTAATTGATACACTGCCCTTCATGATGCGGTACCCGGGAATAGAAAAAGAGTTCAATCGCATGGAAGAAGCTTTAGAGAACCTGGCGCGTTCTCTTCATGATTCAAAAAGGGTTGCGGCAGCTCACAGGGAAGCCTTTTATTATGTAGCTTCCACTCCTGAAATGTTGAATGCACCCCGTGGAAACTATTTTTCATTATTTGGAGAGGACGGCACAATAGGATTCTACTCATCATTGATGTTCTGGCTTATCCAGTATCAACGTCGCGAACCTCAATGGCTGGAAGATACCGAAAGCCGCCAATGGCTTGAGAAGCAATCGGAGAAGCTCAAGGAATTAGAGGATTCAGTAAATGTAAAGGAAATGTATCCACCCCTGCTTAATCCCTTGTTTTTTGCAAATTTCAGAAGCCGTATAAGAGAGATGGTAGAAAAAGAGCCTTTTTTTCAACAGGACTTTCCGGGCTTGCCCCTGTCATATCATGAAGCTCTTCCTCCGGAACTCAGGATACACGTTTTAATTTCACCTCAGATCGGCGCGTTTCCTGATTATGAGGTGCCTTTAAAGGCAAAAATAGATATGGGTAGAATGTTTTTGAAAACCAGCCGGTTTTTATCAGAAGAGGGGGATTTCCCACCATCTATCGACAAACTATTAGAAAAATATCCCCTGCAGTCTCCTTTATTACTTCCTCGTGAAGACTATCATATTCGCAATTTTCACGGAGAAGACAGAGAAAAAGGCGTTCCGCTGCTTAAGCAATGGATAACCAGTCGGCTTACCCCCCATATGATTCAATCGGCAGTTGCAGAAAAGAATGATTTGCAGATGTTTTTCACAATACGGGGAATCCAGCAGTGGCATATCGGAAGAAGCTGGCAGGGTTTTCTTCAGGAACTTGAACCCATTGTCCGGGGAACCGGTGAGGAAGATCAATGGATTTCGCCAGAAGAAGATGAGGAGGCTGCTTTTGCAGGATGGCTTTCCCAAAAAGGATGGGAAGATCCTTTTCCCGCAAAAGTGCATTTTACTGTAGCTGATGATTTTGAGTGGGGCGTGATATATTTGCAAAATAATTTCGAAGAAAGGTGCTTATATAAAAATCACCCTGTCGTGGACAGTCCTCTTGTAATACCGTTCGGGCTTCCTGAGAAATGAATGCTTATAAAAGGTACAATGAGGAAAAATTCATAAGAAAATGCCGTTGGTAAAAGAATAAGAACGTGTAAGATAGGTATTAACTGGACAGGCAGGGTGCGCCAATAATTAAAATATTACACTACAGGTTTAAAAGACTGAACTTTTCAGGTATTCCCGTTCCTCTGGATGCTCTATCCCCCCTTTTTTACCTTGTTTATTCTGAAAATCCTGCCACCTGTGTTAATTCTACTGTTTTTTTGTCCTGAACTCTGGCTTTTCTCTTCAGAATGCTAAGATAAGTTACTTGAACAACTGCCAGATGTCACTGTTTACATCCGTTCTCTGGGTTATTTCCACTATCTGACTGAAGATTTCTCCGAACCATAACTGTTCCGCCTGTGTCATTTGCCACTCTGTTATATAGGTGCCTCTTTCCATGGGTGCCTGTACAGGAATAGAAAAGGTATAGCTTTCGCCGGGAGGCACATTGCGGGATAATTCAACCCTGTAATAGTCCGGTGGTGCAAAGAAATCAGGCTCTTTCAATGCCCCCAGCATGATCCTGTCAAGAAATGTCCAGGTTTCAACCCCTGTGTTATACATGGTCAGTTCAAATTGAAATTTTTGTCCCGGAGACATGGTAAAGGGAAGGTTGGATTCCATGGTTATGGCGTCATATGGTGCGTATATGTTGACCGGTAAACTCTCTGATTGCCGGGATGTTTCTTCAGTTTCAGCGCAGCGGGCATAAGCCCGGATACTGTAAGTTCTTGCAGAGTTCCAGGAGTGGGAAGCTTCTTGAGATGCGCTCCATTCAGACCATGTACCGTCACCCCATGAAAAGCGGTATTCCACAGGGTGGCCTCCCAGGCAGGTTGTACCACGGGTATAATAGTTATAACTTGTGTTTATGTTTCCTGTAACCGGTCCGGAGGGGCGTTCAGGAGTGAAAACAAAGCATACCTGTTCAACCCGGACTGATAAAGGTACAGGAGACCAGATGGATTCAACAGAGTTGTCGAATGAACACCGTGCCTGGGCACGAACCTGATAGCTGCCGGCTGCGCTCCAAGAATGGGAAGCGGTTATCGAACTGCTCCACGGAGAAAAAGATTCATCGCCCCAGTCAAAGCGGTATTCCACGCTATGCCCTTCAGTACAGCGTGCCCCCTCGGTTGAATAGGTGTATATCCAGTTTGTCATAGCGTTTGTTGATCCGAAGGGAGTGTCAGGACGAAGAACGATACAGTTTAACGGCTTGATGGTCAAATTTTTCTTGTTGCCATCCTGGCCAACCGGTCCAGATTGGCTGGAATCATACGCCATGACACGTATTTTGACCCTGTCAGAATCGAGAGTATCCGGAATATTCCAGCTGTAATTATTTGTTCCCGGGCTGCTGGCAACATAGTTCGCAATAGTATGCCATTGATATCCACCGTCGGGAGAATAGAGGAGCCAGGCTCTGTCAATCTCTTCCCCATACTGGTACCATCGGATTGTTATGGTCTCGTGATTAAAAAAAGACCCTGTTTGAGGTGATAAATAAGCAATGTCCTGGTTGGGGGTGCCCTGCTGTGGTTGTATTGATACTACAGAATAGGTGCCTGTCCAATCAGAATTCAGGGGCCATTGTCTTTTCATCCCGTCCCAGGTATTATACAGGGTAATATAACGATCATAAGTCCCGCCTTCCACGTATCCCCAGGCTGCAACAGAATGCCCTGATCCGTAGTGCCGCATGTTCCATATACAGGGTCTGCCGGCATTGATCTGCTGTTTTATCTGAGACCAGGTTCCGCTGGTATGATGTGATGCCCAGTTTCCGTACCCCCGTTCCGAAGTGACAAAGTTGATGCCGGGTTTAAGCTGGTTAACATAGGTTAAGCCGTCACTTCTTGTTCTCATGGCAACAGCAGCATCAATCAAAAGGTCGGGCGAGTATTCGTGGTTGCTCCGGGCGTAATAATATCCGCCGAACCATGCAGCTCCAGGGGTATTTTCGATGACACCTGTATCAACATAGTGTCGAATCAGCCTGCCCCAGGAAGTAAACTTGCCGGTTCCGGAGGAACCTCCATAGGCGGTATTGTCATAACTGGCGTAATTATCCTGGTACCCCAGGACCATGGCGGCGGCTGTTGGCGCACATCCGGCCGCCCATATATAGGGGGGCATCATTCCGCCTGCCTCATCGGGATATCCTGACCGGTTGCGGTTCTGGTACCTGAGCCAGTATTCCGTGCCGCCATGACCATCAGGTGCTGATACAGAGGCTGTTACCGGAGCACAAAAAAGGCACAGGAAAAATGCCGTAAAAAGCAAGCAAAGTATTCTGCCGTAATCAGTTGCATACAGCGGCTTATTCATGATGCTTTTTCCCCGCCGCTGCATTTTTTCTTTCCTGCCATCTCGCCAGGTTTTCGTTTCTAAAAGCTTCTGAGGGCGGCGGAGCGGAGCGTGCCAGATCAAATAATTCCGGTTCATTGGTATATATTTCATCAGAAAAAGCATCGATCCAGATTCTTTCATTGTTGACCTTGAATTGATAAAACAGGTGTATGGGCGACAGGTAGTAGATATGCTGCAGTGTGAGTTCTCCTGCCATTGATGCCCGCACTTTTCCGGCGGTCAAATCCATTCGCGAATAAAAATAGGGAAGCCCGTGAATTTTTTCCATTACCGGTATCTGATCATATGTGGCAGAAAAAATAATGGTTCCGTATTTATCCGAACCCCATTTCTGAAGACGTGCTTCGTATATTTTCTTGTGCACCTGCGCCATTCTGCTGTCAGAAATGATTTGAGGGACAGGTAAATGGGCGTCCTCATCAGGGGGGAGCAAAGATGGTTTATCCTGTATTCCCTTTCTTTCCAGGAGCATCATTTCTTTGATGGCCCGGGCATAATTTTTTCGTCCCTGGGCAACACCTTCTTTAATTTCCGAATAGGATTCGAAACGGGGGACTGTTTCTGCAGATTCAAAATCCCGTAAGATTCGAAATACAAACATATACCCAATAATACTGTCATCTGCGTTAGTACAGGGAATTGCAGGTCCGGCAATTACTTCACCCCAGGTCTTTTGAGCGTCGTCCAGAGCAAGCGACTGCAGAGTATCAATGGGGACCATGTTCTTGACATTCATATTCGCATGGGGAAAGCCATAAGGATATTCATTGCCCGGTATAGTCCCATACAACAGAATAAGAGCACACAGCATTATCGGACATGGTTTATAGAAAAAAGATAGTAGGAGAGAGAGCTGGAACTCAATCACCAGGCGTATAGCTTTGATCGGATTGAATAATTTTAAGAAGGTGGAATGTTGTTTGAAAACCATATCAGCTTTCACCTTCCACGCTTATTATCAACCTGGATGCTCGGCAATCAGGAGTGAATGATAATGGATTGCAGAATACTCTTAATGAATGCCTGAAAGGACGCGCTAATCACATTACCTGTACACTTATATTATAGTACGCTTTTATAATTAATTAAGATAATAAGTACAAATGTGTTGGAAAGACACTCGGCTGTTCGGGAAACAGGTTGGTTTATTACTAATATATAAATGAAAAAGTGAAAATTACAGTCCTAATGTTCAAATAATATTTATACTATAATGGTGATAAAAAAATTCATTATAGGTTGGGTTATTCCGCCGGTACCAGTTTAAAGACCTGGCCGGTATTACCTGTAGGGCCGCTATTCTCTGTCGTTAAAATATAAAGCTCATTATCTTTGTCCTGACCAAAACCAAGAACGAATAGTTCAAGGCGTCCATTTTCTTTCCCGGATACAGATAATTCTCTGAATACCCATTCGTCATTATCCTGATGGGCTGCAAATATTGTCCCATCTCCCTCAGCAAAACCGAGGCTCCAGTCACCGAAAATGTATTCTCCGAAGAGGTCTGGTATTGCTTCGCCCCGATAAACAAATCCCCCGATGACAGCAATGCCGATTCCTCCGTGCCGGGCGTTCCTGTATTCAAGAATAGGGTCAATAAGGGGCTCTCCCAGGTATCCAACCTCGCGGCATTCTTCAGGTGGTTCGGTAGGATTATCAGGATCAAAACAATGGGTCCCTTCTTTTATGTTCCAGCCGTAATTCCCACCTTTTTCAATGATATTTATCTCTTCCCATAGATCCTGACCTACATCAGCAGCAAACAGTTTGTTTTCACCCATGGTATCAAAAGAAATACTATAAGGGTTGCGCAGTCCATAGGCGTATATTTCATCACGTCCATCTTGATCAACAAAGGGGTTGTCGGAAGGAATGCCGTAAGGTTCTTCACCATCTACATCTATTCTCAATATGGCTCCGAGTATAGTGGAAATATCCTGCCCATGACCAATCTCAGGGTGGCCAAATCCGGTATCATTACTTCCTCCTCCGTCACCGAGCGGAATGTATAAATAGCCATCCGGACAAAAAACAATGTCTCCCCCGTTATGGTTGGATTGTGGTTGATCGATATACATGACAATACGCTCAGAATCAATATCAGCCTTGTTAATATCATCTTCACTGACTGTAAATTCAGCGATTACCCCGGTATGATTCCATCCTTCCGGGGCGTCATCCCTTAAGTGCCCGCTATAATGAACAAAGAGGCGGTTATTATCTTTAAAGTCAGGATGTAATGCCATTCCAAGCAGTCCTCTTTCATCAAACCCTGCATTCAGGTCTACAATAGCATCCCGTAAATCCAGGAAAGGTTCATCCAGAAGACTGCCATCCTGATCAAATATCCAGATTACTCCCTCCTGGTCAAATAAGAACTTTCGCCCGGTATCATCATTGGCTGGTATTATTCCCAGAGGAGCTACAAATCCGTCAGCAAACAGCTCAATCCCGATTTCCTGTACCAATGTTGCTTCGTATTCCTGGTCATTATCGGAGGTATCATCTGTTTCAACGCCCCGGCAAGATATCAGGAATGATATTGAAGCAACAATCCAGATAAGGGCGATATTTTTGATCAACTTTTTCATAAGCTATTCTCCTTATATAGAGACTTGGTTCATTATTTTAAACCTTTACCCTTCATATTTTACTATACTTTTTCAGAGTAAAACATCAAACAACCAAAAAAGCGATAATATATAATACCATTCCAGAGAAGGCAGCTTTTTCCTGTCCTGGATATTATTCTATTGTATAATAAGTTAAAGAATCCTTGAGCCAGGAAATACTGCCCGGCAAATATGAAGGAGAAAAATTATGAGTACAAGAAAAATAAACAGGGTTATGAAAGGCAAACCGACTATTGAAGGTGCGGGAGTGAATTTAAAGAGGGTATTCGCCCATGAGCATGCCCCGCAATTCGACCCTTTTTTGCTTTTTGATGACTTTCAGTCAAAAAATCCGGAGGATTATATCAAGGGTTTCCCCTGGCATCCACATCGGGGTATTGAGACCATTACTTATGTACTGACCGGAGAGGTTGAACATGGAGACAGCATGGGTAACGAGGGCGTTATTTCTTCCGGTGAAGTACAATGGATGACTGCCGGAAGCGGAGTAATTCACCAGGAGATGCCCCGGATTAGTGGAGACGGGACATTATGCGGTTTTCAGCTCTGGGCAAACCTTCCCGCCTCGCATAAGATGATCCCTCCGCGGTACAGGGGAATACAACAGGATGAAATTCCGCTGGTGCAAGGGAAAAATGGTGTAGATATCCGCATTATTTGCGGAAAAGTTAATGGAGTACAGGGGCCTGTAACCGATGTTGTCATAGATCCCGAGTACCTGGATGTCATGATTCCCGCAAATACTGACTTTAAGTACCCGGTAAAATCCGGTCATACTGTGATGGCATACGTATTAACAGGAAAAGGGTTTTTTGATCCGAACCGGGACCCCTATAGTTATGAGATTGAGGGTGAGAATTACTTTGACCTGGAGCGTGAGGCTATGATCGGTCCTCAAACAATGGTCGTATATGATGATGGAGAACAGCTTCATATCACTTCAGGAAATGATGGGATTCGGTTTCTATTGATGAGTGGCAAACCCATTGGTGAACCAGTTGCCTGGCAGGGGCCTATTGTCATGAATACAAAAGAAGAGCTTCGGACTGCTTTTGAGGATTTAAAACGGGGAACGTTTATAAGGGATAATGAGTAAATAACGGATGTTGTATTTCTGCGAGGTCGTCTGATTTCGAATATTTGATTTTACCTTTTTTCAACAACAATTGTCTTGCCATGCCATATTTCCTCTAAGTGGTCGTGCAGCAGTCTAAACTTGCCGGTTAGGGGGTCTATAACATCTGCATATCGGTCACAATTATCCATGAGAGCAATAACATGGGATTCAGGGCCAAGATCTTCATGGTCAACAATAAGCAGTGCCGGAATGGGAATGTCTCCAGCATTTTCAAAAAGGAGACGTTCCCCCGAAAGACCGACTTTATTTAATCCCCAGACTATCTGTCCTGGATTTGTCCCCAGGGTCGTAGTCCTCATATGTTTTGCCAGTTCTTTTTCACTGACATCCAGTTCATAAAATTGAGCGATATTGGCGGCGGCTGCAGGTGCACAGGTGGCATCTGTTGTCTGCAAAATAGCGCCCTTCCCTGTCACCTGACCTTCAGGACATATATTCAGGCGGGGTTCAACCCGACCATGAAGAATAAAAATTGCTACCAGAAGGATAAGGATTCCCAGCGTGTATTTGTAACGTTCAGGGTGGAGATTACCCCATACCAGGCAGATGCCTAACGACATTAAATAACTCATTCCCAGAAAGGTGGCGTTCCATGTAAAAAAGTAACTGAAGACAGCTATCCATGCTGGTGCATGCCACATAAGATCATCTAACGTGTTCAACAGTGTCCGGCTCAGATAGGTGACAATAACAATGAATACAACAAAAAAGGGTATTTTCGTTATCTTAAGTACATTATCAATGGTAATGTTTTCCCCCCGTTTCCGCAACCATAAAAAATGTATGATGCCCAGAAACGTTCCTGAAAGTGCTGCTATGAAGCTTTCTAAGATGTGCATAAAGATTGTTTCCTTATAGCATGATCACCACATCATGTGTGAAAACAGCTATCAGGATACAAAAATATCGGGGAATGTACATTCATTTATCTTTTTGTTTCAGCAACTCTTATCTCATGGGGCCTGTTTTTCCTCATTCATGACATGATGACGGAACAGGATGATACAGGGTGCACTAGCGTGACTTTACTAAACCTTTCGGGATAAACCCCATTTTATCACTATTTACGCCCACTTTTGCGTATAGACTAAATTGCATGTCAAAATAACCCCACTTGACATATGAATAAAAATA
>PWGE01000125.1 GCA_003554345.1 Candidatus Sumerlaeota bacterium
CATACAACGTATTCGGATGGACAGTTAATTCCTATAGAACTGATTCGTCGGGCCCAGGCTACGGGTTATAAGGCTATCGCTCTTACCGACCATGGTGACCGTGCCAACTATCTCACCATTCTTGAGGAGATTAAAAGAGCCTGTGAGTCTGCCAATCGGTTTTGGGATATCAGGGCGTTATGGGGTATCGAATTAACTCATAATCCACCGGAAGAGATCGGGAAAATGGCTGAAGAAAGCAGGGCAAAAGGTGCCCAGATTATAGTGGTCCATGGAGAAACAATTATTGAACCTGTTCCGGAAGGAACCAATCTCGCTGCAGTCCAGAGTGATGTGGATATCCTTGCCCATCCAGGTTTGATCGATGAACAAACAGTTCGTATTGCCGCTGAACGCTCTGTTCACCTTGAAATAACGGCAAAAGCAGGCCATAATCTGACCAATGGTCATGTGGCAGCACTGGCAAAAAAGTATAAGGCACCACTGGTGCTCGATACCGATACCCATAGACCCTCCCAGCTGATTTCCCGTGATCAGGCCCGTAAAATTCTCCGGGGTGCGGGCTTAAGTGATACTGACATTGAAAAGGTGTTTGAAAATTCGTATCGGCTTGTAAAACGTTTTTTTCCTGACTTCTGAGAAGACTGTAATCAGAGATGAGACATAAAAATAACATGCTCGTTGTAAGAGGTGTCTGGTGAGTCGTAAACCTGAAATTGTTCTTATAGAAGATCATGGCCTGTTAAGAGAGTCTCTAACGATGCTATTCAGGGAGGGAGGATACCGGGTAAGCAGTTTCGAGGAGTTGCATAAAGCCAGGAAGCACCTCGTTCGAAAAAGAGATTCTGATATCCTTGTCATTTCAGATATCCGGTTGCCTGATGGCTCCGGGTATGAATTGTTAGAACAGAGTAATCTCTATCCTGTTATCTTCATGACTGCTTATGGGCAAATCGAGGATGCAGTAGAAGCGATATCAAGAGGTGCCCGGGACTTTATTTTGAAACCCTTCTCGAATGAAGAAATCATGGCGCGGGTAAAAAAAGTGCTTTCCTCGTTTTCGGATGATGAAGAGAGTGAGCAAATAAAGGGTGTTATCTCACAATACTTTATAGGTGAATCAGAGGCGATCAAAAGACTTCAGCCGTATATCCTCGCTGCCATTCGAAGTGATTCCACTGTTTTGCTTACCGGAGAAAGCGGAACCGGCAAAAATTTGCTTGCCCGTCTTATCCATGATCTGGGAAAGCGCCGGGATAAGCCTTTTCAGCTGGTAACCTGTTCATCTTTACCCCGTACCCTTATTGAAAGTGAGCTCTTTGGATATGAAGCTGGTGCTTTTACAGGGGCGGAAAAAACAAAAACAGGAAAACTGGAATATGCGGATGGGGGAACGGTATTTCTTGATGAGATTGGCGAATTGGATCGCGAGATACAGGTCATGCTTCTCCGTTTCCTGCAGGATAAAAGCTTTGAACGTATTGGCGGGAATAAGACCCTTCATTCAGATGTGCGTATCATTACTGCAACCAATGTTGATCCGGGGCATGCCCTGGAAACCGGTCGTTTGAGGGAAGATCTCTATTACAGGCTGAATGTAGTGCATATCCCTATACCCCCTTTGAGAGAACATCCTGAAGATATCGAGCTTTATTTTAAGTATTTTAACAAGATTTTTGCCCGGCGTTTTAAGGTTCAGCCTAAAGTGTTTGCCAAGGAAATAATAGACTACAGTCGCAAACTACCCTGGCATGGTAATATTCGGGAGATTGAAAATCTGGTAGAACGCCTGTTTGCGTTGTATCCTGAACAGTATATTTCTCTTGCTGATTTTGTGGATGTACAGCAAACCCTGGCTGGCGAAAAGCCGGGGGAGAGGCAAGAAGAAATAAGGGGGCAGGGTCTATCAGGTAATCTGCGGGATATTTTGCAAAGAACCGAAGAAAAATATATAAACGAAGCTCTGAGACGAAGTCATGGAAACAAAAGTGAAGCTGCCAGATTGCTCGGAGTTTCCCGTACCGCTCTTCTCCATAAAATTCAGAAATACGGGTTAGATAACAATTCCTAAAAATATGTGTCTCTTTCTCCCTCTTCTATTCGCTGTAACCGCTGAAGGGTTTCTTCTCTTGTGTTGCTGTCGGGAATGTCTTCCAGAAATTGATTAATCACCTTTTCGCCAATGTTTCTTAAGGCTTCATCGGCATAATCAACCAGGTATTCCTTAAAAGTCAGTAAGGCATTAGGCAGGCAAACATTCTGTATACGCCCGCTTTTAGCCAGCTTCATAAACCGGTCTCCGGTGCGGCCAGTGCGATAGCAGGCTGTGCAGTAGCTGGGGAGGTAGCCTTCTTTACATAAAGAGTATATTATTTCATTGGGATGACGGTGGTCTGCAAGAGAGAATTGCTCGGTGAATTTTTTGCGCTTGTCAGCTTTATAACCTCCCACGTCGGTCTTGGAACCGGCACTGATCTGGGATATTCCCAGACTGATAACCTCTTCGCGAAATCCAGGTCTTTCCCGGGTGGAAAGTATCATGCCGGTATAAGGGACAGCCAGACGTAATATGGCGACGATACGCTTAAAATCTTTATCATTGACTAACCAGGGAAAATGATTGAGGGAAGTGCAGGCGGCTTGTTGAAGACGCGGAACTGAAATAGTATGTGGACCTACTCCGAATGTTTGTTCCAGGTATTCGCTGTGAAAAAGAAGGGCCAGTACTTCAAAACGAAAGTCATACAGTCCAAAAAGAACACCGATGCCAACATCATCAATGCCTGCTTCCATGGCGCGGTTCATGGCGGTGAGATGATATTCGTAATCGCTTTTAGGTCCGGTAGGATGCATCTTCTTATAGGTGGGACGATGGTAGGTTTCCTGAAACAAAATGTAGGTTCCGATGCCTGCTTCTTTGAGTTTGTGATAGTTTTCTACTGTGGTGGCGGGCATGTTAACATTGATGCGGCGTATAGCCCCGTTTTTTAATGTAGTATTATAGATGGTCTGCATTGCTTCCAGAATGTATTCCATGGGGCAATTTTCCCAGTCCTCACCTGTTTCAAGAGCAATCCTCTTGTGTCCCAGCTCTTCAATGAGCAAAATTTCTTCCTCGATTTCCTTGTGGGATAACCGTCTCCTTGGACCGGGATTTTGCTTCTTATATCCACAATACAAGCAGTTGTTAATACAGTAATTGGAAAGATAAAGGGGGGCAAACAGGACCAGTCTTTTTCCATATATTTTTTCTTTGATCTCCCGTGCTGCCTGGAATAAAAGGGAGTCTATCTCTTCGCTCTGGTTCTGTAGAAGTATGGCTGTTTCCCGGGGGGATAACCCTCTTGCCGCCCGTGCTTTTTCAATAATGTTTTTTACCTGGTATTGAGAGGCTTGCTTTCCTTCTTCCAGCAATCTGTCTATCATTTGTTCGTTAATAATTGATTGAGTCGCCTTCGTTGGTTGACTCATGGTTACTCCTCCTTTGCGACTTTTATGAGTAATTCTTTTTGGAGCAATGTCTTTTATTCTTCCTCTTTGGGAAGGGGTTTAGTAAGAGCCGTTTTAACAGTAGTACCGGAAAGAGACCCCAGTTTGCCGGCTAAGGCGCCAATTTCATCGGTGCTTCCTTCTACGATAAGTGAGATGATGGAGAGATTTTGTTCTGGTTTGGGGATGCCCACTCGACCAATAATGATATCTCTGTGTTTAGAAATGAGGCGATTCATAGGAACTGTATGTTCTACAGCTTTTTCGCTGATAACAGCAATGACGCCAATACGACAGGCTTCTCCCATGTGAAATGCCTTTCACCTGGAGAAAAAGGAAAGACCCGGAAAGTTTTTCCTTCGGGATCAGGCTCCTTTTCCCTCAGGAGTTTTATGTTTTTCTCAGCCTTGAAATCAGGAGAATATCCTTCTTTCTTGGCTCAACTATTATTAACTTATTTTATTCTAACTTTTTATTTATAGAATGTCAATTCAGATCAACCCGGTTTTTACAAAAGAGAATTTTCATATATAATAATAGTGAATGAGGATGGGGTGCAGATGAAAGGAAGCTATAGGATTCAGGATGATAAAGAGGCAGAAAAAAGGGTTCTCCCACAGCTTGTTAACGCACCTGTGCTTTTCTTTCTTTATATCTATTCTCGCTTAATATCCCCTTTTTTGGGTACCCGATGCCGCTTTTATCCTTCCTGTTCTGAATATGCCAGGCAGGCGTTTCAGAAATTTTCTTTCATAAGGGCAACGTATTTGTCGGTGCGACGACTACTTAAATGCCACCCGTGGCACCCCGGTGGAGAAGACTATTTACCTGGAAGAAAGGAGTAGGTAAAGATGGCTACTTCTTCTAAACAGAAAAGAATGAGGAGAAAGGGTATGCATCCGTTGATTGAGAGGATTATTAAAGAGGCGCAAAAAGTCTCGAAAAGAATTGTTTTACCGGAAGCTGAAGATGAACGAATACTTAGAGCTGCTCGCCAGGCAACAGATGAGGGTGTTTGTCGTATAATTTTGTGCGGCAATGAAGATAAGATTATCCGGAAAGCTGACGAACTCAATATCTCTCTGAAAGATATGAAAATTTGTGATGTGCCATCCCATCCACACCTGCAGGACTACATTGAGCAATATTATCAGAACAGGAAATTACGCGGAGAACCTCGAAGTGAAGCTGAAAAGGTGATAAAAGACCCCCTCTTCTTTGCCGCCATGATGGCAAAAAATGATGAGGCAGATGGAGTGGTAGCCGGAGCGGCTAATACGACCGCACGTGTTTTACGGGCGGTCATACGCATTATTAAGCCTCATCCTGATATTCATACTATTTCTTCTTTCTTTCTTATGCTATTGCCACAACAGGAATACGGGGACGAAGGAGTTTTGTTGTATGCTGATTGTGCAAGTGTTATTTCTCCTGATAGTACCCAGTTATCTGAAATAGCAGTCACATCTGCCGATAGTTATCGCTTTCTGGTGGGCGGTGAACCCCGCGTAGCCATGCTCCCCTTTTCCACCCATGGAAGCAGTCACCACCCCTGTTTAGATAAAGTGGTAAAAGCTACCCGGTATGCTCAGAAAATACGTCCTGATATTCTTGTGGATGGTGAAATACAGGTGGATACTGCTCTTGTGCCGGATATTGCAGGTAAGAAAGCGCCTCATAGTCCGGTAGCCGGTAAGGCGAATGTGCTTATTTTCCCCGATCTGAATTCGGGGAATATTGCTTATAAATTAACAGAAAGATTGGCAGGTGCGCGGGCCGTAGGACCGGTACTGCAGGGGGCAAATTTGCCAATGAACGATCTCTCGCGCGGTTGTAGTACCCGGGATATCTTCCTGGTGATGGCTATCACTGCCATTCAAGCCCAAAAATGAATGCTTTTACCTTTCGCTTGATGGGGCTGGTATCTTTGTTCTTTTTCTCTTTACCAGCCTGGTCATTTTCTCTGCGTGATGTTCCGGATTATCTTCGGCTTGATTTTATTGACATTTTACCGGTTGAAATGCCGGCAGTTCGGACACGCCATATGGAGCATCCCACTGACTTGCTGGATTATTCCCTTTCTGAAGAGGAAATAAAAGATTTGTTTGAATCTATAAAGCTGGATTATCAGGGGATGGAAGGGGTGAAAGAGGCTTTTGAACAGGAAGATTATGATGTTGCCCTGAAGGAATTGCAAACATATTTTCTGGAACGGGAAAGTCCGGTGTATTTTTCTGATAGTCTCCACGAAAATCGTCCTCCACCGGACCCTGAGTATGATACCACAGAAGCTGAGGCGGTGCAAGAACATTATTTTAACTTTTCCGGAAATACCGGTAATCCTGGCACCCCTATTGACTGGGACTATGAGGCAGATGATTATATTGAGTGGAACTTTGCTCTTAACCGTCTCTATTTTCTTTATCCCCTTATACATGCTTACTGGAATACCCATGAAGGGGCATATGCAGATTATGCGGTTGAAGACCTGGCAGATTGGATGATACGAGGGCCATCTCAAAATGACCGGGTACTGGAGGTCTCTATCAGGATGGCCACCATGCACGATGCCTATTTTTATCTCAGGCATCGTGAACTATTTAGCAGTGACCTGCATGGATTGTATTTGTTGAGGATGGTTGAACAGGCTGAATATTTGAAGGATGAGGATAATATTCCCGGCGGAGGATGGCTCAGTCACTGGTGGTATGCTGCGCTCCTTTTCAGTCGTATATTCCCGGAGTTTCACCTCAGTGAAAACCTGCTTTCAATGGCAGAAGATATTATGGTTGATTTTATAGATGATAATTACTATGAAGATGGATTTGCCCGCACTTCAAGTCTTATGTATCACTTTTTTGTAGAAACACCTCATTATATACACCTGAGCACCCTTTATGATGAGAATGATTGGGCAGTGCCTGCCAAAGAACGTTTGTATGACATTTTTTCCACTTATGGCAAGGCCCATTTGCCGGATTATGAGTTGCCTCTCTTTGGTGACAGTGAAAACAGGGGGGCAGAATTGCTCCGTTTATATATGCTTAAAGTGGCGGATCTGATTGAATGTGAAGGAATTCGTTATCTGGGAACTCAAGGGGAAAAGGGGGTTCCACCTGATTATACATCGGTAGAAGCTCCCTGGAGTAAACTCTTTTTTCTCAGACGGGACTGGAGTGAGGAGAGCTCGTTTGTGGGCTTAAATATTGGGTATGGGGAAGGATGGCACAGTCATTATGACTTTCTGTCATTTGTCTATTATATGAACGGGAAAAAATTATTGCGTGATTCTGGTGTGCACAGCTATGAACAGGAAGATCGTGAGCGTTTCAGATCATCTATGATGCACAATATTCCTGCTGTTGAAAATAAAGGACAGGAAGCCCAGGTTTCTTTCCCACCGGAAGAACGTGGAGAAATCGCTTTTTCTCTTTTGAATGAGTCTTTTGATTTGGTCCATGGAACACTGCGTTACCTGGATGAAGACGAGAAAATAACTGAACTTACCAGACGGTATTTTTATCTCAAAGAAAAAGATTGTCTTGTGCTTGTGGACTCCTTTTCTCATCTGGAAAAAGAAGTGACTCAGTATTTTCAGATTGGAGCAGAATATGAAGAGCTCACCCCTTCTGTGGGAAAAGTTGAATTCAGTGGTGGAGAATTACAGGCATACCTGACATTACATCCTTTACCGTATGCTATGACACCTTATTATGGCAGTGAAGATCCTTTTCTGGGTTGGTATTGTGAAAAATTTCACGATATAGAACCGGCACATACCCTGGCGCTTCATTATCGTCCTCCGTTACCTCCCAATATGATTTTTGTATTTACCGGTGACCATAAGAGACCGGAAGAAAAGACCATTTTGCAGGCTGATAAGGAAAAAGGACAGTGGGGAATACAACTGGTGTATGAAGACCGAACTTACTATATGTTTCAGACACCGGAAATTGAGATGAAAAGCGATTTTGATCATTTTTTGCTGGATGGTTTCTATGCTTTTCTGGTGGTAGAAAATGATAGTATTGTTGAGCTGGTTTCTGATGGTGATCTTTATTACCAGGATATTGAGCTTCAGGAGAACATGTACTTTCCCCCTTACAGTGAGGTTGGGGACTACCATTCTTTCTACTAAAAGAGAGTTGCATTTTAAATTAGAAAGAATATTATGACAGGGACTTTATAAAGAAGTAAAGGGGCGTTTTTTTATTAACGCCGCCGGGAAAAGGAGGAGTATCTATGAAAATATGTATGGTGGGTACTGGCTATGTAGGCCTGGTTTCAGGCACCTGCTTTGCAGAAATGGGGAATGATGTTATTTGTGTAGATATTGATGGGGCAAAGATAGATAAACTCAATAAAGGTATTGTCCCCATTTATGAGCCGGGTCTTGATGAAATGATGAAGAGGAATGTGGAAGAGGGAAGAATGGAGTTTACAACTGATATTGAAAAAGGAATAAAGAATTCAAGATTCGTTTTCATAGCCGTGGGAACACCACCAGATGAAGATGGGTCAGCGGATTTGCAGTACGTATTGTCGGTTGCCAGAGATGTGGGTAAATATATGGACAGTTATAAAGTGGTCGTTGACAAATCAACGGTGCCCGTTTATACCGCCCAAAAAGTGAAAAAAACCATCCAGCAGGAGCTTGAGAAGCGACGTTATTCCTGTGCTTTTGATGTGGTTTCTAATCCCGAGTTTTTAAAGGAAGGGTCTGCTATTGAAGACTTTATGAAACCGGACCGCATTATCATAGGTATCGATAATGAAAGGGTGGCGGTTTTGATGGAAGAACTGTATGATCCCTTTGTTAAAAATAATCATCCCATTATCAAGATGAGTGTCACTTCTGCAGAAATGACAAAATATGCGGCTAATGCCTTTCTGGCAACAAAGATATCTTTTATGAATATGCTGGCCTCTCTCTGTGAAAAAGTGGGAGCGGATGTTAATGATATACGACGTGGTATAGGGTCAGACTCGCGTATAGGCTATCAATTTTTATACGCTGGAATTGGTTATGGGGGCTCGTGTTTTCCCAAAGATGTACAGGCTTTAATGAGAACTTTTCGCCACCATGATGTCCAGCCTGTTATTCTGGAAGCGGTGGAAAATATTAATGCCAGACAGAAAAAGGTTCTTGCTCAAAAAATAATCAACTACTTTGATGGCGATCTTTCCGGCCGCACCATCGCTATCTGGGGTCTTTCATTTAAACCACGAACAGATGATATGCGGAAAGCTCCGTCACTGGTGATTATTCCTGAACTCATAAAAAAAGGCGCAAAAATACGGGCTTATGATCCGGAAGCCATGAAAGAAGCTCGCTGGCGGCTGGCAGAGTATGAAAAGGATATTACCTACTGTAGCAATAATTATGAAACAGTGAAAAATGCTGATGCAATGGCGTTACTGACGGAATGGAGCCTCTTTCGTAAACCTGATTTCAAACGAATGCAAGAGCTTATGAAACATGCTGTCATTTTTGATGGGCGAAATCAGTATATTCCTATGGAAGTAAAAGAGTTTGGCTTTGATTACTTTTCTATAGGTCGCTGATTTTTCCCGGGCAGGTTTACAAACAGATAATAACTGTCAAAAAAGAGAAAAAGATTATCCTGTCATTTTTTTGAATTCATTTGAATTCAAAAAACCAAGCTGAAATTTCTGAAGCTTCTTGACAGAATATGAGAATGAGTTAGAATAAAACGATTCAAATACCTGTTTTAACAAGAGGGCGGTCAAATGAAGAAAGTAACCTTAAAAACAATTGCTGAAATAGCGGAAGTTGGAGTTTCAACTGTTTCCATGTCGCTTAATGATCACCCTAATATTAATCCCGAAACCAAAAAACGCATCAAACAAATTGCTAAAGAGTTGAATTATGTGCCCAATATTATCGCCCGTGCTATGGTGCGTAAGCAGACCAGTTTAATTGGGGTGGTTATTCCCCAGATTGAGGGTTCTTTCTACCCTTCTATTCTGGAGGGGTTGGAAGATATTTTTACAGAAAAACTCTTCAGTACTGTCCTGTGTGTAACCAATCATTCTCAGGAAAAAGAACATTTTTATATGAGTTTGCTCTGTGATAAGCATGTAGACGGCATTATTATTGAGCCCTCCCGGGAATTTATCGGGGAAATAGAAAATTTTACACCATATCTGGAAAAAATACCCACTATTTTTACATTGCAGCAATATAAGCCCGATAGTTTCACCAATGTGATTGTAAATAATGAAAAAGGTGGTTTTCTGGCTGGCGAACACCTTGCTGAAGCTTGTGAAGAACGCATTTTATTTGTTGGGGGGCCCAAAGGATGGTATACCAATCAGCGTCTTAAGGGTTTTCAGGTGGCCCTTGAAAAAAAAGGTCGTTCCCTTTCCCAGGAGGACTGTCACTTTACAACAAGGTATACTTATGAGGCCGGACGAAAAGTGGCGGCGGAAATTTTGTCTCAGAAACAGGATTTCGATGGTATTTTTGCTGCCAGTGATATCATGGCTATGGGTATTATGCATGAATTAAGAGAAAAAAATATTCGTGTTCCTGAAGACGTGAGTCTGGTTGGTTTTGATGACCTACCCTTTGTATCCATGCTGGAAGTTCCGTTGACCACTGTGGCTCAGCCCCAGTTTGAGCTGGGTAATGTAATGGGACAGAAGCTGATAGAACAGATCGAAGAGTATCATTCCACTCCGGAACTTATAGTTTTGGAACCTACGCTCATTGTGCGTCAATCAACCAGGAAAAGGATATAATCTGTGAAAAAAAAATATCGTATTGGGATTGATGTAGGGGGTACGTTTACCCATGCTGTGGCGATAAACGCCTTTACTTTGGAAATTGTAGCCACCACCAAGGTACCGACCACCCATCAGGCTGAAGAAGGTGTGGCACAGGGGGTCATTGAATCTCTCATGAGGCTCCTGGAAGAAGGGGGTATTGACCCTGATGAAATTATGCTTATCGCTCACTCCACGACTCAGGCAACCAATGCTCTGCTGGAGGGTGATGTGGCGCCTGTGGGTATTGTGGGAATGGGAAAACCAGGCCTGGAGGGTCGTTTATCCCAGGCCAATTCTAATATTGGCGACCTGGAACTGGCTCCCGGGAAATACCTGAAAACATATTATCGTTTTTTGACTCTGGATGATTCCTTTACCGCTGAGTTGGTTCGGGAAACTATTCAGGAACTTAAAGAAGAAGGAGCACAGGTCATTGTTGCCGCTTCTGCATTTAGCGTGGATGATGCCAGGGCAGAAGAAATGGTGATGAATCAGGCCCGTGAAATAGGTCTTCCCGCTACCGCTACCAGTCATATTTCTCAGCTTTATGGCTTGAAAGTAAGAACCCGGACTGCTGCTATAAATTCCTCAATG
>PWGE01000378.1 GCA_003554345.1 Candidatus Sumerlaeota bacterium
AGTCCAGGATTATCTTGATGATATGATGAGCGGGAAAACAGGAGAAAGCACCGGCACCGTGGAAAGGTATCAGGAAAAACTGTTGATACTGAGCAGCTGTAAAAAAGCTGTTAAAAAAGGGGCTAAATTGAAAGAATACGAATTATATGAACTCATACGGGAATATTTTAAGGCTCCTGATAAATATCAAACATGCCCTCATGGCAGACCGGTTGCCATGAAACTTGATCGCCAGGAAATTGATAAGTATTTCCATCGGGATTATTAAAAATGCTGGAATTTATCAAGCGATTTCTCTCTTTTGCAGAATTTTTTAAAAATAGAAATACCCTGCATCATTCGCGCCAGGGTTTTGTATTTGAACAGGCATTTGCTCTAACCAGCCAGGACAGTAAAGATATAGCCGGTTTTTTTGAAAGATTTCTGCAGTCTCATCGGGGAAAGATGCAATTGAACGTGTCTCTGCTGAAACAATTTGAAGGATGGGAAGCATTTGTGAATCAGTTTGGATTATGGGCAGAAGAATACTTTCTTACCTCCCAAACTGGTATCCAGGACTTTTTATGCAAGTACCGGGAATTTGATCTTTTTGACCTTCAGGAATGGGCAAGAACTATGGGATATAATATGAGTCAGGTAAAAAGGTTCATTAACTTCCTGGAAATATTTGGACTCATTCAGCAGCATAAAAATCGGTTTCATGTGATAAAACAAGAGCTTCCAACCAGTGAAAGTTATGGACAGAAATGCCTTTATTTTCTGCCAAATCTGGAAGTTATTCTTTTTAATCCCGGTCGTTATCAACTTGTTATTACCCTGCTGCATCTCTTTGAGTTTCGTAAAATGAATTATGAAATAGTCTTTCATATAAATCAGGACCATCTTTTCAAGGTGATACAGGATTCCCGGGAGCTGGAGGAATTTACCTCTCTCTTTGGTTTTTCTCTCAACGAAATACCTGAAAACATTGAATTTCTTTCCGGATACTTGCAGGATCAACTTAAGAAAATACAGTTTGAAGGAGCTGGACTCTATTTTCGGATCAACGATATACACGTTCGGGAACATCTGGAACAGTTTCTTAAACAATACCAGGGACATTACTATCGTGTAAAAGACCATCTTTTTGTACATCTGGACATTGTGGAAGACTTTTACCACTTTCTGGATGAAAATAAATTCAGTTATTATAAATCAGATGGGATTCAGGAAAATAAGATTAAAGAATTTCTGGGACGTATGGATACTTCTGAGATTGAGTTTATCTGGATTGTTTTCTGTTATTTTTCTATGATGCTTCAGCGTTTTCGCTTGTTTAATAAAGTTGAAAAACACTTTTTTGATGAACTGTTTCAATATCTATCCTTAATTTACAAAAGTGAGCATGATTTAAGCGAAAAGGAATTGAATCAGGGAAAAAAGCAGTTGCGACAGAGATTTGAGAGGTGCTATTCGGAGAATGTATGGAAAATGGGGCGGAAAATGGTGATGGAAAATAAAACCCCTTCTTTAAGTCCTCGATTCTGGCGCAAAATCCGTCATGCACTTTTTACCGACAGACCTGTTCGTGTTTTATTTTATGAGAATGAAAAAAAGTATGATCGTATGGAATTAAATGGGTATATTGTGGCAGTAAACCAGCTGGGGATGGTTTTAAAGTCACCTAAAAAAACGAACAAAACAGTTTTTCTTTATTGGGATTCAATTAAAGATGTAGTTTGTTAGCAAAATATGCTTCTTGTATTTTCCTGATATATTTGACTTGAAGGATAAATCATGATACTATAACCATAGAGAGGAAAAATTTTGACAGATCAAAAAAACAGTATAAACCATATTGCTTCTACCCGGTCAGAAGGCAGGGAATTCATTTTAGCTTCCCAATCGCCGCGGAGAAAAGAGCTTCTGGGTAAATTAGATTGCCACTTTAGAGTAGAACCATCTTTTATTGAAGAAAAGATTGGTTCTTATAATACTGCTGAAGATCTCGTCAGGGAATTAGCACTCCTGAAAGCACATAAAAGAGCTCAGGATAATCCGGAAGGTATAGTGATAGGTTGTGATACAGTGGTTGTTTTAGAAGGAGAGGTGCTGGGTCAGCCAGTAGATAAGAATGATGCTTTTCGTATGCTTAAAATGCTCAATAATAAGACCCATCAGGTGGTAAGCGGACTGGCATTAGTCCAAAAGAGCATGGGCAAAGAAATTTTCGATATAGAAAAGAGTTTTGTCAGGTTCAAGGATAATTCTGATGAAAAATTACGGGAATATATTTTAACAGGAGAACCGATGGATAAAGCGGGTGCTTATGCTATCCAGGGCCATGGATCGGCATTAGTGGCTTCTTACAAGGGTTGTTATCATAATATTGTGGGCTTTCCTATTGAACTTTTCCGGAAGATGATGAAAGAGTTTTTTTCTGTTATTTTTACCAATCCTATGCAATGTACCTGTCGAACAGGAAAAACAATAGAATATATAAACATTAAGAAAGGTGGTGCGTAAGATGCATTTTAAATGCAAGCAAATCGTCGTACTGGCAGTAATTACAGTACTGCTATGTACAGTTCCTTTAATTGCCGAAGAGCATGGAGAAGAGGCTCCGGCTGATGTCATCGTAGAAGTAAATGGAGAACAATATGGTGAGGAAGAGCTGGACAGAGAACTTTCCTTTATGGCTATGCAATTTCAGATGGATCCTGCTGATATGCCAGAGGATCAACGGCATCAGATGGAAGCCATGGCTCGTGAGAATATCATTCAAAGGGCTATTTTGATGAGGTATGTTGAAGAAGAAGAGGTGGCATTGGATGAAGAATCCCAGCAAATGATGCAGATGATAATGGGACAGATGACACAGGACCCCCAGATGGAACAGAATCTGGAAGCTATGGGGATGACCATGGAAGAGATGCAGGACTACATGGAAGATCAAATGATGATTGAACAATTGGTCAATGACTGGATCGAAGAAGTGGAAATTACAGATGAACAGATCGAAGAGTATTATGAACAAAGTCCCGAAGAGTTTGCCCAGGTTCATGCCCGGCACATTCTCTTAGAGGTTCCTGAAGGAGCCGATGAAGAAGCATGGGAAGCCAGAAGAGCTGAAGCAGAGGAAGTTCTGGAACGCCTGGAAGAAGAGGATTTTGCCGAAGTGGCAGCTGAAGTATCAGATTGTCCCTCCGGGCAACAACAGGGTGGAGACCTTGGCGAATTCGGCCCCGGTCAAATGGACCCTCAATTTGAACAGGTCGCTTTTGACATGGCCCCAGGAGAAACAAAAGTAGCTGATAGTTCCTTTGGTGTTCATATAATTGAGGTTCTGGATCATAAAGATTCACTCGATGATGTAAGAGAAGATGTTAAACAGATGATTCAATTTGAAGCAGGAGATAGAATCTTTCAGGAAAAGATTGAAGAAGGTCGCGAAAAATTTGACGTGACGGAATACTAAGGTAACTCATTTCAAAAGACCGGTAGGGAGAAGCTCTCCCTGCCGGCTTTTTTTATGCTATGAACAGATTTCTCTTTACGCTCTCTGACTTATATGCTGAGCAGAATAATGCCCCCCTTGAATGGTATCTTGCCGGCAAAAAAGGGAATATCTGCTCCTATTCAATGATAGATAAGCCGTTACGCGCTTATCATAGCCTCTACCAGGTATCTTACCACCCACCTGCAGATCGCTGGATTTATTTGTCTGCTTTGGTGAGTTATGTTAACTCACGAATGCTTCACCCCTCTCCCTTTAACAAGGAATATGAGTATTCATCCTTGCAATACTGGCATTCCTTCGAATGGAATAGCAATAGCGCTGTTTATTATTATTCAATTGATGGAGCCATGATACGTAAGACTGTATTCGTTGATCATTCTGACTTTAAAACATATATTTCTTTTGAACTGGTGCAGGGACAATCAGTCGTGCTGAAATTATTCCCCTGTTTGAATAATCGCAATATCGATACTTTTGAACAGAATCTTGAACATGTTCATTGTGAGCCGGAGAATGAACAACGTCTTGCTGTGGATATTAAAAACAAAGGACGATGGTATTTGCATCATTCGCAGGTCGCCTGGCATGAGGAAGATGCTTTGCCCACTATCTGGTACCCCTACGAGACAGTGAGAGACCAGTATATTCGGGAAAGGGTGGTTGTGCCAGGTTATTTGACAACCAGGCTTACCGAAGACAACCCTCTCAACATGGTATGCTCTCTGGATGAAAATATCTTACCTGCTGATGCTTTAATGGAAAAATTCAGAGCAGGAAATACTCGTGATAAAATTCTGGTTAATAAGAAACATTTTCAATCGCAGCTTGAGTGGCTGATGCGAAATTTACAGACTTTTCTTGTTGAAAAAGAAGATGGTCGAAAGGTTAGTGTCCTTGCAGGTTACCCGTGGTTTAGAGATTGGGGACGCGACACCATGGTGGTGATGAGGGGGCTGCTTTATTGTATTGAAAAGACTGAAGTGAAAAAAATATTCGATAATTTTCTGGGTTTTCTTTCCAGGGGAATGATTCCTAACTGCTTTGATCCCCATGACGCTGAAAAGGCGTACTATAATACTATTGATGCCACTTTATGGCTGTTTATTGCGGTGTATGAGTATTACCGGTTATCAGGGGATAAAGAGTATATTGAGAAAAATTTTGAGGCGTGGACAGAAATCATTGAGTCCTACGCTATGGGAACCCGGTGGGGTATAAAAGTCGAAGAAGATGGCCTGTTGAGCGGTGGGAATAAAAATACGCAACTGACCTGGATGGATGTGAAAATAGGAGAAAAAGCCGTTACTCCCAGAATGGGTAAGGCAGTGGAGATGAATGCCCTCTGGTACAATGCTCTTAAAATATATCGCTTTATATGCCAGATTTGTAATAAAAATTTTACTTATAATCGTTATCTTCAACAATTTGAAAGGAATTTTCTTCCCACTTTTTTTGTGCCGGACCGTAGCAACCTGGCAGATTGGGTGAGTGAGGGTGAAATCAATATTCAAAATCGTCCGAACCAGTTGTTTTGTTTAGCGCTTCCCTTTAGAAATTACCTGCCCGTTACTGTGCAACAACGTATTTTTAAAACAGTGACCGGTGAATTATTGACGCCATATGGTATTCGTTCATTATCTCCCAGAGATTCTCAATATCGTGGGTATTATGGAGGAGACCGGTACGAAAGGGATAGTGCTTATCACCAAGGAACTATCTGGCCCTGGCTTATGGGGACTTATATTGATGCCTATGTTAATACCACAACAGATGATCGGGTCAAAAGAAAAGAAGTAATACGCCGGCGTATTCTTCCCTTACTGAATGAAATGAAACACGGTAATGTGGGTAGTATTGCCGAGGTATATTCAGGCGATCCACCTCACGAGGCAGGAGGATGCTTTGCCCAGGCGTGGAGTGTGTCAGAATTGGTCCGCATTATTTATCGCTATTTATAAGACTTCTGACCTGTTATTCTATCAATTTTCTTTCAGCCTGTTTATAAAGAAACATAAAAAAATGGGTTCCCAGACCAAAGAGTAGAATTGTTCCCCATGTGGTCAAACTGATAGGTGCTGTTTGAAAAAGGGTGTTCATAAAAGGCACATAGATGAGGAGCAGTTGAAAAATTGCCATCAGCGTTATTCCACCCCAGATCCAGAGATTAGAAAATAGCCCTACATGAAAAATGCTCTTAGACAGCGATCGACAGTTTAACAGGAAAAAGGCTTCAACCACAATAAAAACGGTCACAGCTGCTGTTTGTGCCTGGGCAAGCGTTTTACCTTTATCCAGTTGTGAGGCAAAGATGTAAAAAGCTGTCCCCAGTAAAATGCCACCTACTATCAGGATTCTGAGTATAAGAGAACGGTCAAGCAGAGGCTGGGTAGGGTCTCGTGGAGTTCGTTGCATAATATCTTTTTCTTTGGGTTCAAAAGCCAGCATGAGACCCAGAAATAGAGCAGAAGTCATATTAATCCACAGTATTTGCACGGGGGAGACGGGAAGGGCTGTTCCCAGAAGAATAGCCAGCAGGATAACCGATCCTTCCCCGATATTCGTGGGAAGGGTCCAGACGATGAACTTCTTTATGTTATCGAAGACCCCTCTTCCTTCTTCCACAGCCGCTTCAATAGAAGCAAAGTTATCATCCGTCAGAACCATATCAGCTTCTTCTTTTGTTACCTCAGTACCGGTGATACCCATGGCGATGCCGATATCGGCCTGTTTTAAGGCTGCTGCATCATTTACTCCGTCCCCTGTCATGGCGACCACTTTCTTTTGTGACTGAATGGCTTTGACCAGTCGTAACTTCTGTGCGGGATTTACCCGTGCAAAAACATGCGTTTTATGAACAGTTTCTTGAAGCTCTTTATCAGTGAGATGAGCCAGCTCTGATCCCGTTAAAGTGGATCCGGTATCTTTAGAATCTATAATGCCCAGTTGTATGGCAATAGCTTGAGCAGTGCAGGCATGATCACCGGTGATCATTTTTACATTGATAGAAGCCCTGTGACAGGTTTGAATGGCCTGGATAGCTTCCTGACGAGGGGGATCAATCATACCCTGCAAACCGGTAAAAATGCATCCGCTCTCTATATCCTCCCAGTTCAGCTCGTTTTTTTCTGCTTTCTTCCAGGCAAAGGCAAGCACCCTCAGTCCCTTGTTTGCCAGTTTTTCAGCTTTTTGTAAAATCACTTCACGATTCATGGGAACAGTTTTTCCCTGTTCATCCATCATTTCATCACATTTTTGCAGCACTTTTTCAATGGAGCCTTTGACGAAGATGCGATGAGAATCTTTCCATTCGTGGAGGGTAGCCATCAGCTGATTTTCTGATTCAAAAGGGATAGTATCAAGGCGGGGATATTTTTTCTCACAATGTTCCCTGGTGAGCCCTGATTTCATTGCTGCTACAATCAGCGCTACTTCTGTTGGATCACCCTGGATTTTGTATTCGCCTTCTACTTCTTCAACGCCACTATCATTGCATAATAACCCGCAGTACAGGGTGGTTTTTAAAGCCGGGTAATTATCAGAGATGACGTTTTTTTCATCAAGTGTGATTTCCCCCCTGGTATGGTAACCACTACCGGTTAGGTTGAATGCCCTGGTGCCATCAAAAACTTTCTGTACCGTCATCTGATTTTCGGTAAGTGTGCCTGTTTTATCGGAACAGATGACCATGGTGCTGCCCAGAGTTTCTACAGCGGGAAGTTTGCGGATGATGGCATGACGCCGTGCCATACGGGAAACTCCCATGGCTAAGGTAATAGTCAGGGCAGCAGGGAGTCCCTCCGGAATGGCACCTACAGCCAGAGCAACAGCAGCCATGAAAACTTCCCCTGGTGGATCCCCCTGGATAAAATAACCTATCCCGAAAGCCATTATTGCCATGGCAATAATGATCCATAAGAGTAAATGACTGAAGGATTGAATGCTTTTTGTTAAAGGAGTATCCAGCTTTTCCACTCCGCTGATGAGTTCAGATATTTTGCCGACTTCAGTGAATTCTCCAGTAGAGGTGACTACTCCTGTGACCTGCCCGTATGTTATATGCGTGGAGGCATATAACATGTTTTTTCGGTCGGCAAGAGGAGTATCTTCAGGCAGTTCTGCAGGTGATTTTTCGACGGGAATGGATTCTCCTGTTAAAGCTGCTTCTTCCGCTCTTGTGTCTTTGGTTTTGACAATCCGCATATCGGCTGGTACCCGGTCTCCTGATCGGAGAAATACAATATCTCCTGGTACCAGATCCGAGGCGTCGACTTTTTTTCTCTTCCCTTCTCTGATGACAGTGGTTTCGGTAATCATAGAGCGAGATAAAGCATCCAGGGCTCGTACAGCCTTCGTTTCCTGAACAAAACTGATAAAAGCATTGATGATAACCACAGCAAAAATGACCAGGGAATCGATATATTCGCCCAGGAAAAAGGTCACTAAAACCGCACCGAGAAGAATATATATGAGTGGCTGATGGAATTGTTTTAAAAGACGCAGCCACCATGATTCTGCTTTTTTGGGCTCTAATTCATTTTTTCCATATTTTTTTTGACGTTGGTTCACTGCTGTTGGAGTGAGCCCCTGCATGGAGTCTACCTCCAGCTTCCTGCAAACCTCTTCGAATGAAAAAGCATGGGCTGCTTGTGTTTCTTTTCGCATGGTACTTGAACTCTCCACCATGTAATTTTTTTCGTTGAAAGCAACGTTTAAGATTTGAAAATATTTTAGCAGAATAGGAGGATTTAAAAAGGAAGAGGTGTGTTTTCTAAAGGGCTAAAAGTTTTGACTCGAACTGTGTGAGGGTTTTTAAGGCATATTTATGACAATTCAGAAACGTTATTTCTGCAAAAAAGAAAGGTTGCAAATATATGGAACCATTGAGGTGAATCAAAGGAAAACGCTCTGATATTTATGGTAACAGGGGGTCAAAAAACCTTCTCATTTTCAGGACATTGTGGATCTGCGGCGTAAAATGAGCCAGAAAGAGCGTACACAAGAGCACGACATCCTGAACACGAATCAAAAGAACAGTGCCGACAGGGAGAGTGGAGCTTTTCGGGCAAGAATCTGTTCCGAAACCCGGTAAGATTGTCAAGTATAGTGGAGAAAGAGGTTGTAAAAACATTTCCCACTGAAATGGGAAAGCGGCGGCATGGATAAACAGTACCGTCAGGCATAAGAGCCATGGAGTCGCCGCCTAAATTGCAAAAGGCCCCGGCAATATCTCCTGTTACAAAATCGAAGTAAAAAGCACGGTAAGGAAATAATTCTTCTGCGTCACATGCAAGAAGTGAGGCTATATATGATAACACGAACTTCCATTCTTTACTTCCGGCGGTTTTTTCTTTCATTATGTTTCCCCGTCCCCACGGAATAAAGCGTTCAATAATCAATCCTTCGGCATTCCAGTCATTACAGAGGTCTATCATCTCTGGCAGGTGCAGATAATTATCTTTATGAAGGGTAAACATGGCTATCCAGGGAGAACTGAGTTTCACAATATTCCGTTGCACTTTTTGAAAAGAACCTTTTCCCCGAATTTTGTCGTTTTCCTGGCTGCTATGGCTTTCTATGGAGATTTTCCATCCCCTGAATTTAGGCTGTTGTGTGCAAAAACTGGCATACCTTTCCAGGTGGATGCCGTTAGTGATGATAAAGTATCCCTGTATAAAATCTTTTTCCTCCAGAAGTTTTATTATTTGAGTGAAAGACGGGCAGTATAAGGGCTCTCCTCCTGTGACATTGAGTTCCATTGCCCTGTAGCCCCGTTTTTTTAAGTGGCGGGTAATAGAATCAAAAACCTGATTCCATTCGCGTGGGGTTTTGTCTTTCTGAGCATTAAAGTTCTTCTGATAACAATGCCGGCAACGTAGATTACAAAGATCTGTAAAATGCCATTGAAAAGAAAAAATAGTGTGCTCCCTTTTCATTCTGAAAAAATATTAAAATAAAAAAATGATTTTTACAGGAAAAGATTTCGATTCTAAAAAAAATGAAGGGTGATAGTGGGAAAAGTGACGGATTTTATATGCATAAAAAACATTTGTAAGAATAGTCTCGTGCTTTTCCCGTTGTATGGAATGTTTATAATGTTTTTGGTTTGTAGCACCTGCCTTTTAATACTGTTATATAGTTGTAAACTATATAAAAATTTTAAAGGGACATCTTCCCGGTTTTTCTTTTAAAATAAGAAGCAACCGGTGTTTCCTTCAGAGGTCTGTTGGTTGTTTTGGGAAGTCGCTGTCTTTTATTGAGAATTTTATTATTCAGGAACTGCCTGGTTACTTATAGCCACCCATGAAGCAATACTTTAAACAACTCTTTATCTTTTCCATTTGTATTCTTGTTTTAATGATGGTTCACGTGATTCCTCCACCTGCCGGCCTGGATTCTGCCGGTTTCGTTATGATTGGAATTGCCGGAGTAGCAGCAATTTTATGGTTTACCGAAGCCATTCCTATTGCTCTTACTGCTCTGTTAGTGGTTTTCCTGCAAAGTATATTCGGCATTTTACCTTTGAGTAAGGCGGTAGGTAATCTTGCTCATGAAGTGAACCTTTTGATATTTATCGGGATGGCTTTTTCATTATGTATGGTAGACCTGGGACTGGATAAAAAAATTACCCTGGAAGCGCTCAAATTAGCCGGCAGTAGTGTAGAGAAGCTTTTTTTTATGATGATGGTACTGGTGGCTTTTCTTTCCATGTGGATGTCAAATACTGCAACCGTTGCTATCATGATTCCGATTGCTGCCGGTATAGTCAAGGTGACATCTGGAAAGAAAACAAATATTGGAAAACTCTTTACCATTGGTATTGCCTTTGCTGGTACCATTGGTGGAATGGGAACACCGATTGGAACCACTCCTAATCCGATTACTATTGGATTCTTATATGATCTGGCGGAAGTACAGCTATCTTTCCTTGATTGGGTGATAATAGGCTTGCCTTTTGTTATTATTTTGATTCCAGTTGCCTGGAAGCTTTTGCTTTACCTGTATCCCCCGGAAACCAGGCAGGTAGAAACAGCAGTCATAGAGGATATGGAAAGGAAAGATGCCTTTCAGTGGTCTTTTCAGGTAAAAAAATTCCTGGCGATTTTTGCTTTTATTGTCTTTTTATGGCTTCTGGATGTTTTCGGAAACCAGCTCTCCCTCCCTCACAATTGGTTATATCTTGTCTCCTTGATGGGTATCCTCTTCCTTTTCTTTCCGGTAATAGGGGTGCTGGACTGGAAAAAAGACCTTAACAGAATAAGTTTCAGTGTGCTCATTTTAATCGGAGGCGGTATATCGATGGGGAGTGGACTGGTAGAGGCAGGTGTGGTCGAGTGGTTA
>PWGE01000309.1 GCA_003554345.1 Candidatus Sumerlaeota bacterium
TATCCTGACCTGAAAGCCTCTCAGAATGTACGTCAGCTCATGGAAGAACTATCCAATACTGAAAATCGTATTGGATTCGCCCGTCAATTCTATAATGATCTTACCACTCGTTTTAATACCAGAATTCGAGTATTTCCCTCAAATATTATCGCTTCTCTGTTTCATTTTGAAGCTTTTCCCTGGTTTGAATTAGAAGAACCGGAAGCAAGAAAAGCACCCGAGGTTAAGCTCTGATAAAAATGATAAAATTTCATATCATTACTTTTGGATGCCAGATGAATGACCTTGACAGTGAGCTCTTAGAAGGACTTTTTATGAAGCAGGGTTTTAATGCCGGCTCGCTGGAAGAGGCGGATGTAGCGGTTCTGGTGACCTGTTGTGTTCGAGAAACAGCAGAAAATCGTGCACTGGGCAGAGTATCACGCCTGAAAAAATGGAAAGAAGAGCGCCCGGGACGATATATTATTCTTGCCGGCTGCCTGGCTCAAAAAGAATCAGAGAAACTAAGAAAAAATTATCCATATATTGACTATATTGTTGGACCTGGCAACATTTTTGACCTGCCTGTTCTTCTGAAAGAGCAGGAACAGAAAACAATCCTGGTTGATAAACTCAATGAACGGCATAAAGGTCCGATTATTACATATAGACGTAGTTCTTTTCGCGCTTCAGTGAACATTACCTATGGCTGTGAAAATTATTGTGCCTATTGTATTGTTCCTTACGTACGTGGAAAGCTGGTCAATCGTCCGGTGGATGATATCCTTCAGGAAGTCCAGGCGCTTATTCGGAAAGGTGTTAAGGAAATTACCCTGCTGGGTCAGAATGTGAATGCATATTGGTATAAGGGCTGGAAGTTTCCTGACTTGCTAAAGACGGTGGCTCGGATAGAAGGGCTCGAGCGGGTCCGATTTGTTACTTCCCATCCTAAGGATTTCACAGATGATATCATCAAGGTCATGGCAGAAGAGCCTTCAGTTTGTGAGAGTCTCCATTTGCCGTTGCAGTCAGGTTCTAATAAAATCCTTCAGCGTATGGGACGTCGGTATACCTTTGAAAAATATCAAAGCATTGTCACCCGTATTCGCCAGTATATACCGGATATAGCCCTTTCCAGTGATTTTATAACCGGTTTTCCCGGTGAAGATGAAGAGGATTTTGAAAAAACACGCTGGGCATTGGAATCAATTCGCTATGATACAGCTTTTTTATTCCTGTATAATCCTCGTCCTATGACCCGGGCCGCTTCCCTTTCGGGACAACTTCCTTATGAAGTAAAACAACAAAGACTGGCTCGTCTTATTGAAATACAGCAACAAATTTCTCTTCAGATTAACCGGCAAACAATAGGGGAAACAGTATCTGTTCTCGTTACTCATCCTTCGCCTCGTTATGAGGAACAGGTCGTGGGAAGGACCCGGTCGGATAAAAATGTGGTCTTCGAAGGGACCCCGAACTTAATAGGGAAACTTGTGCGGGTGAAGATACGGGAAGCATACCCCTCTACCCTGATTGGAGTAAAGTGTGCCAATGAAAAAGTTTTTCCTTAGTTTTTTTCTGGTAACCTTTCTTTCACTGATTTCCTACGGGGAACAATCTGTGTTTGAGCTTTTTAATGATGCGTATCTCCACTATGAGCGCCGTCAATTTGAAGAGGCGGTAGATAAATTTGAATTGGTTCAGGATAAATTCCCTGATACGGAATGGGCGGTGGCTGCTCAATATTATCAGGGCCTTTCCATGCAGGATAAGCGCGAAGCAATTGGGTTATTATCTTCTCTGGTTGAAAATAAGCCGGATTCACCGTATGCTGCCGGGGCTCGTTTGACTGCAGGCGAGTATTCCTTTTTTCTGGGAGATTATCAGGAAGCCAGGGAATATCTGGAGAAGTATATAGAGGTTTCTGAAAACGTAGAGAAAGTAGAAGAGGCTCATCGGTTTATTTTGCGTTCTTTTCTTGCAGAAGAACAGTATGATGATTTTTATGCTTTCCTGGAAGAAGCAAAGGATAAATACACAGACTGGGAGGATGATAAGGATATTCTGTGGTATGAATTCATGGTAGCCTTTTCTCTGGATGACTTTGCCACTGCTACCGCCCTGGGGGAGGATTTAATAGAAGAGCACCCTGAAAATCCTTATCAGGACAGGGTGTATTACTACACAGCACAGGCCTATGAGGCAAAAGGAGAAGACAATAGAGCCCGGTATTATCTGAATCTCCTTGAAGATGAATTTCCACGGTCATCCTTTTCTGCCCGTGAATGACTTAGTAACTTCAGAAGGTCTCGCTGACTGGAAAAGAGGTAAGAACATGAAGAAAGTCTCCATCCTTGTGATCCTGTTTTCAGGTATTTGTTTTCCGCTGATGGGTTTTGATAATTCTCTGGGTATAATCCCCCGGCCCCGGGAAGTAACCCGGAGAGATGGTTATCTTGTTTTAGAAACATTGCCTCATATGGTTGAGATGTTCGATGAGCAGGAAAAACCGCTTGTCAAAGCAACACATGAACTGGAAAGTTCTCTGGAAAGAAGGGCAGGAAATAAGACAGAAAAGAGGGTTGAAGTATTTCTTGTCGATATATCTTATATTCCATGGGATGAAACAGGAATAGAAAGGGAAATAAATCTTGCTTCTCATGAAGAGGCATATAATCTCCTTATTGAAGACAATAAAATTGTGATAGCCGGAAGAACGGGACAGGGACTCTTTTATGGCTTACAGACCCTTTTTCAATTGCTTCACTTTCAGGATGATCATATAAAGATACCCCTGATCATGATAGAAGACCATCCTGTTCTTGATTTTCGGGGCATCCATTTTCGCAGGAGAATTGCAGATGAAAAAGCTTTAGAAGAGCAAAAACGGCTTATAGATTTCATGGCACGGCATAAGATGAATTATGCGGTTTTGCAAACTGATTTTTTGCAGTTTGAAGGCCTGCCAGAAATGTATTATGAACCGCAGGCTCAATGTCCTGAGAAAATCAAGAAACTGGTGGACTATGCCAGGGAGCGCTATATTGAAATTATTCCTCTTGTGCCGTCATATGGCCATGCTGAATGGGCTTTTAGAAGTGGTTATTATGAAGATTTAGCCGAGGATCCAGATAATCCCTATGCTTTTCGGGTAAATTATGACCCGACTTATGAGGTTCTTTTTACAATATATGATGAGGTGATGGAAATCTTTGATTCGTCCTGGTTCCATATAGGTTTTGATGAAGTGGATCTGCCTGCTTTTGGCAGATATCCGTATCGGGAAGAAACTAAAGAATATACCATGGAAGAGTTGATAGATATTCACCTGTCAAAAATAGCTCAATATCTGGGGAAGCAGGGAGTGGAAAAAATACTTCTCTGGGGAGACATGTTCCTTTCCCGCGAAGAATCACCTTTTTCAAGTACTGCTGCCGCTTCAGCTCCTTCTGTGGAAATTGCCGAACAGAGACGTGCCATTTTAACCGACCAGCATATACATGAGGATACTCCGAACCTTACTATCTGTGACTGGCACTATCAGCCCGCTTTTCCGGAAAATTTCACCAGTCTTGAGGTCTGGGAAAGAGAAGGATTGCCTGTCATAGCTTCTACCTGGCATAACCCTGTAAATATTGCCAATTTTAGCAGAAAGGCAGTTGAAAAGGGGGTATTGGGACACATGCAAACGACCTGGGCTGGTTTTGATTTTCATGTAGAAGCTGATATTGACAGACATCACCAGTTTGAAGCCTATCTTTTAGCCGTAGATTATGCCTGGTCCGGTCGAACAGAAAGTGCCGAGGAGCTTCCTTATAACTTTTCTCGTGTCTTCTGGGAGAGGTGGGATGATTATTACCGTGAATTAAATGGGAAAATACCAGTTGATGCGCTGGTTGATGAAGAAAAAATAAAACTGTTTCAGAGAAATCTTGAAACCGACGTAGAACTGATTATTCCTGATGATGGGTCCTCTTCAAAAACAGATTTAATATATCGCTGCCGTTTTTCGCTGTTTAATCCCTTTGAGAAGCAATTGAAAGTGATTGTACAGGGAGACCTGTTGCCTGAAGAGAAAATACAATACCCTCTTGCTCCGGGAGAACGCCTTCCTTCCCGAAAGATGTTCTTTGAACTGCCTGTTGAACAGGTGACGCCTGCCCGTTCCCTGGAACTGGATTTTCAGTTTATTCTGAATAATGAAGACATAGGAAATATAACACGGAATAAAGATCTGCCTCTCCGATGGAAAGCAGTAGCCCTGGAAAAAGCTCCTGAAATCGATGGAGACCTTTCGCAGTGGAAGGATCTTTATCCTTCTTATTGCCTGGAGGATGAAGGTTTTATTGACCAGAAAGAAACATGGTGTCCCGAAGACTTGAGTGCCAGAAAGTATGTGGGTTATTATGAAGGAGCTTTATATTTTGCGTTCCAGGTGAGGGATGATGTGCATTATAATTCTTATGAACCTTCACAGCTCTGGCAGGGAGATGCCGTTCAATTAGCGTTTGACCTGGGTTATGACAGGACTCCTTATTATGATGTGAGAGACCTGGAAATTGGCATTGCACTTGATAATGAAGGTGAAACCATGAAGCACAGCTGGTTTCCGGAAATGGAAGAGGATGAGGGTTTTATGCGAAATATTGAAGCCGAAGTGAGGCGTGAAGAACCCTACACGTATTACGAAGTGAAATTGCCCCTGGATGTATTGCCTGAGACCGGTGCTGATGAGCGGGGCAGGATAGGCTATACCTTTACCATAAATGACAATGATGGAGATGGATTTGAAGGAGGTATTATCGGTTCTCACGGGATCTGGAGTACAAAAGATCCGTCCCGGTTTGGTATTCTCTTATGGGAAGGACAATAAAAAGGCCCATTCCGTTAAGAAGGATGGTATCTTGAAATAACGATTTGAAACCTTTTTCCATTGTGATACTATACACTGAAGAAAATGTAAAAAAAGGAGCAAAAAATTGAAAAAGTATTCAATACCTCTCTTACTATTCATGGTGTTTTTATTAACTCCCCTGTATGGTGAAGAGAAACCGTTAATTATTCCCCAACCGCAGGAAATAAATTACTTCAATGAAGATATGATTATAGGTACAGTGCCGCTTATCGAGAGCTATTTCTGCGAGGAAGAAAGACCTTTAGAGAAAATGACAGAGGAATTAGAGACGATTTTTTCACGCCTGGATGAACCTTCTGATGAAGAAGGAATAACAATAATTCTGGGGGATATTTCATCGTCTGAGTGGGAGAAGGCGGATCTTAATAAAGATGTATCTTTACCGGAAGAAGAGGAAGGTTACACGCTGGTGACCCGTGATGATTCTATTATTATTCTGGGGGCGGATAGTAGGGGAGTGTTTTATGGTTTTCAAACCTTAAAACAACTTCTCAACCATGAAACGGACAGAATAAGAGTGCCCTTGCTGGAAATTAAAGATTATCCGAAATTACAATGGCGGGGGATTCACTTTTTTACAGGAAGAGAAGCTTTACAGGAGCAGAAACAACTCATTGACTTCATGGCCATGAATAAAATGAATCATGCTGTTATGCAGTTAGATTATATGAAATTCAAAAATTTTCCTGAAATGCACTATGAACCACGTGCTCAAAGTCGTGAGGATGTAAAAAAACTGGTAGAATATGCACGTGATCGTTATATCACAATTGTACCCATGGTTCCTTCGTTTGGCCATGCTGAATGGGCATTTCGTACCGGCCATTATATGGATATAGCCGAACAAAAAGAAGATCCGAGAGCCTTTCGCGTCAATTATCCCCGGACGTATGAGGTGCTTTTCCAGATATATGATGAAGTGATTGATATCTTTGAGCCGGAATGGTTTCATATTGGCTTTGATGAAGTCGACCATCCGGATCTTGGGAAATATCCCTATCGGGAAGAAACTAAAGAGTATACGATGGAAGAATTAATTGAAATGCACCTGGGTGAGCTGGCGGAATACCTTGGGAAGAAAGGTATAGAAACCATTGTCTTGTGGGGAGATATGTATCTTTCACGTGAAGATGCTCCCACTACCAGTCCGGCAGCGGCTTCTGCTCCCTCACCTGAAATTGCGCGTGAAAGAAGGGATATACTTATAAATCAGCATGAAAAGGAAGAGACTCCCCGCTTACTCATTACAGACTGGCACTATCAACCAAATGCGAAAGAAAAATTTACCAGTCTGAATGTCTGGCATAAAGATGGATTTGAAACTATTGCTTCTACCTGGTACAATCCTACCAATGTTCGAAACTTTACCCACAAAGCTATCGAAGAAGGTTCACTGGGGATGTTACAAACTACCTGGGCAGGCTTTAATTTCAGTATTGTCGATAATGAGGCACATCATAACCAGTTTGAGGCGTATCTTCTTGCTGCAGATTATAGCTGGTCTGGTCGCCAGGAAAAAGCAGCCGACCTGCCGTATGATTATTCCCGCGAATTCTGGAGGCGCTGGGATGCTCAGCTTCAGCAAGCTGATGGTACTATTTCCCTGAAATCCCTTCCCCTCAAGGAACAGGTCAGGCTTTTCGAAAGGGACTTAGACAGCAATGTGAGGCTTGCTATTCCTCAACGTCCTGTAGACAGGGAACAGGATCTGACGTATTACTGGGAGTTCTCTATAACAAATCCTTTCGACAGGGAGCTTGAAATTCATGCAGACAATGATCTGATTGACGAAAAGAAAAAGTTTACACTCGCCCCTCTCCAGTCTATTGAGACTCAGCGAGTATCCATGACAATACCTTGGGACGAGGTAAGGCCTACTGAACCTCTTGCTGTGAATTTTACAGCATCCCTGGCAGATATGGAGGATATTGTACTGGAGAGGAAAGAAAACCTGCCTTTACTATGGGTATCTCAGGAGTTAAAGGAACCACCGGTGATAGATGGAGACCTTTCTGATTGGGAAAATATTCCTTCATATGAGATGGCAGATGAAGGATTCGTTGATCAAAAAACTGATTGGTGTCCCGAAGATTTAAGTGCCGAGGTGTATCTCGGGCATTATGATGAAAAACTTTATTTTGCCTTTGAGGTTCGTGACGATGAGCATTATAATGCCTACGATCCTCCTTCCCTCTGGCAGGGTGATGCCATTCAGATGGCTATTGATTTTATGCATGAGCGTTCAACATATTATCGGGAAAATGATATCGAAATTGGGTTTGCCCTGCATAATGACGGGGACATCATGCGTTATAGCTGGTATCCCAGGGAAGGACCTGACAAAGGCTTTATGCATAAGACTGATGTGGCCATTGTGCGGGAAGAGCCATATACTATCTATGAAATCATGATTCCCCTCGATATTCTCTCAGAAGAAAAGATTACTGATCGCACTGATTTTGGATTTGCTTTTTGTATCAATGATAATGATGGACAGGGTTTCGACGGAGGCATGATAGGGTCTCAGGGAATATGGGGGTCAAAAGATCCTTCACTTTTTGGAGTGCTGGTATTGGATGAAATGAAGGAGGAATGTGGTAATGAATAACCGAGGATGGAAATACTTTTCAGCTATTTTTCTTCTGTCTTTTCTTATAAGTTTTCATGCCGGGGCAGTCGAAAATGGAGAGGAAAGTGAAAAAAACGATGACCCTTTTCCTGGCATGCAGGCAGTTTATATTCGACCAGAACCCCTGGAAAAGGAAGCAATAGAAGAGTACATGCAAAATATTGCACAGTGGGGTGCAGAAGAGGTTTTTATTGAAGTAAACTATAATAATAGAACGTTACACCATTCAGATATCTTTCCGGTAAGAGATTCAGAAAAGGATTGGTTCGAAAAACTGGTGGAAGCTGCCAGAGAAAATGACCTTGCGGTGCATGCGTGGATTAAAGTCTGTTATTGGGTACATACCGAAGAAGCCCTGGACGATTTTGATATACTTCAGGAAAATCCTCATTGGAAAGACATAAATCGTGAGGGTGAGTACCTTTCTGAAGGAGGTACTTACGAAGAAGAACATTTTATCTACGTAAATCCGGCTGTTCCGGGTGTACGGCAGGCTACTCATTCTTATATAGAAGAGTTGATGCAGTATGATATTGATGGTATAAGTATTGATTATATACGTTTTAAAGCTACTCGTGAAGATCCTCAATACTGGTATGGCTATAACCCTTATTCTGTTGAAAAATTTAAGGGGAAAACAGGTATCGATCCTCTGGAAATTGAACCCGATATTTCCAATGAAGAGTTCATACAATGGATTGAATATAATGAAGAAATGCTGGCAGAGTTAGTGGGGAGTATTTCTGCTGTTATTCATCGTTTGAACGAGCAGATGGAAAAAGACGTCATTCTTTCGGCATCTCCCTTTACGGGTTATGAGACAGGAAAAGATTCTAAAATGCAAAATTGGTTCATATGGGATGAAGAACAGTATATAGACCTGTGGCTTCCTATGTGCATGAGTGTGGATATGGAAGATTTAAGAAAAGAAGTTGAAGAGGTGCAGGCGATGGGTTTGAATGCTCCTGAATATCCTGTTATTTATCCTGGCCAGCATGGTGTTCTCCATCCTCCAATGCAACCCCATTACGAGGTTATGAAGGAAACCGGCGTGGATAAATTTGCTGTTTTTTCTTATAAACAGCTGAAAGAAGAATATAAAGATACAGGCTTTGAGGTGGATTAACTTAGAAAATTCAGGTACGGGAGCAGATTTCGGTTGTAGATTCTTTCCTGCTTTTACCGGATAAACTTGATTTTCAGATGAAATACGAATATAATGGCGTCGTACTTTTGTTTTGTCAGAATATGTATTGGGAAGATGCGTTGAGAAAACTATTTACCTGTCTACTGGTTCTTGCCAGCTTTTTTTTCATCACAGGGTGTTACCCGCGTTTACAGCAGGTTCAGCGAGAGATTAAGAGTCCGGAAGGACGCTATGGCTTATCTGAACCGCATTATACGGTGGTGGAAGAAAAGTACACCTTTTCCCGGCAAGAAGGAGAAGACGGCATATTCATACCTGTTTTTCTGAATAATGAGCATCAGCTCGCATGGAAAACAACCTTTACACCTTCTCCTGATCAAAAAGTAAAAGATAATGATAAAACAATGGGATATTGGGAGTATCCTGAAGATTCCCGGTCAAAAACCATACAGGTTACCGGCAAGGGATATCTATTGAATAAAAACACGTTTTATCCGCAGGAGGCTCAAAACACCGGACAGGCTTTCCATTCCTTTATTCAAGAGAGGGCTATTGATTGGGAACAATTGAGGAGGGAAGTGGTCCTGACCGGGGATGATTTTGATGCCTTAAAGTTTGGCTTTGTCACCCTTATGAGTGAAAAAAGAAACGTGCCCGTTGAGGAAGGGTATGCTTATCTTACCCGTATTGCCCGTGAACATGAAATAAACTATAAATTTCCGTCAGGTTTCGTTATTCGTGATGGAGAATTGATACCACGGGTCTGGTTTGCTTTCCAGGGGCCACGTCAGGAATGGTGGTATATTGATCTGGAAAGTGCCCGTCGTCAGGATTCTTATTATTACTTCGGGAATATTACTGCCCGCCATTTGGTTCGTGAATATTTTTCGGAATATCAGGAGAATTATAGAGGAGTCGCTTCTGCTGCGGGACTGTATGACTATGATATCAATCTCCGCCGATATCGGCTGGTTCCGGAAACACCCTGACATTCTTCAACATATACTACTGCGAGGGGGAAAAGTATGATTGAGATGAAGTTTATTCGGGAAAATAAGGAGTATGTGAAGCAGAAAGCAGCTTTGAAAAATGAGAAGGTGGATATTGATGGGTTAGTGGATTTGATGGAAGAAAAAAATGAACTGCAACAAAAAGCAGATTGTTTGAAGCAGGAACGAAATGAAAACAGTAAAAAGATTGGAGAATTAAAGAGAAAGAAAGAAGATGCCAGCCATTTAATGGAAAGTATGCGCAGCCTCAGTAAAAAAATCAAAGAAACTGATCAGGAGTTGACAGAGCTTCAGGAAGCAATTCAGAAAAGACTGGATTGGGTTCCCAATCTTCCTCATAAGTCAGTGCCGGTGGGTAAAAGTGAAGAGGATAATGTTGTGGTTTCTTCATGCGGGAAACTTCCTGACCTGGACTTTAAACCTCAACCTCATTGGACACTTGGAGAAGAACTGGGTATTCTGGATCTGACCGCGGGAGCCAGGATTGCGGGAAGTAATTTCCCTCTTTTCAAAGGGAAAGGATGTCGCCTTATAAGGGCTCTGGTTTCTTTTATGCTGGATATACATACAGAAAAGCATGGTTACCAGGAAGTATGGCCTCCTTATCTGGTACGTGAAAGTGCCATGTACGGGACAGGACAATTACCCAAATTGCGCGAGGATATGTATTATACGGAGGAAGATGAATATTTTCTTATTCCTACCGCTGAAGTTCCATTAACAAATATCCATCGTGATGAGATTCTATCGGTAGGTCAACTCCCTGTCTACTATACTGCCTGGACCCCCTGTTTTCGAAGAGAAGCGGGTTCGTATGGAAAAGATACCCGGGGTGTTCTCAGGGTACATCAGTTTGATAAAGTGGAAATGGTGCAACTCGTAGATCCTGAGCGATCGTATGAGCAGCTTGAAGTGTTACGGTTTCATGCTGAGGAAATACTTCAGCTGTTGGAACTTCCCTACCGGGTGGTTGAACTCTGTACGGCAGACCTGAGTTTTGCGGCTGCAAAATGCTATGATTTAGAGGTGTATGCTGCCGGTGTTGA
>PWGE01000206.1 GCA_003554345.1 Candidatus Sumerlaeota bacterium
AAGGAGTGCCGGGAGTTCTGGTTTCCAATCAGCGGGAAGTGGTAGAAACAGATCGTGATGGACGTTACTATCTGCCCCTGGAAGAAAATATGACGATTTTTGTGGTCAAGCCGTCTGATTACCGGTTCCCCCTTGATGAGAATAACCTGCCTCAGTTTTATTATCACCATTTCCCCGAGGGTTCACCTGATGACCTGGAATTTGCCGGTCTGGAACCTACCGGAGAAATTCCTGACCGGGTTAACTTTCCTCTTATTTCAGAAGAAGACCCCTCAGAATTCGATGTGATGGTTATAGGCGATCCTCAACCCCAAACTCATGAGGAACTGGATTATATGAGGGATGGCTTTGTCAGTGAAGTAAGAGGGGAGAATTATAGCTTTGCTTTCCCCCTGGGTGATTTGATATATGATGAACTGGACCTTTTCCCCCGTTATAATGAATTAATGGCTCAGTTAGGATTACCGGTGTATAGTGTGATTGGTAATCATGATATGGACTATGCAGGGGACCAGGTCCATGCAAAAGATAATTTCCGCAGTCATTTCGGGCCTAATTACTATGCTTTTACGTATGGAAATACTCATTTCTTTTCTATAGATAATATTGAGGTCGTTGGTGATACGTATCGAGGTGCTTTCAGAGAGCGTCAGCTGGAATGGATCAACAATATGCTGGAACATATTCCGCAGGAAGACAGGCTGGTTTTTGGCAGTCACATCCCTATCTATACTCCTCATTCAGGTTCGGAACGCTTAAATACCGTAGACCGTGAGGAGTTTTTTGCCCTTATCGAAGATCGTCCGGATGTGCTGACACTGGCGGCTCATACTCATACCAACGAATATAACTTTTTGGGACCGGAGCAGGGATGGGAGGGAGAAAAACCCCTTGTCCATATAGTGTGTGGAGCTATATGTGGAGCCTGGTGGGGTGGACTTGAACTTCCCGACGGCTATCCTTATAATCTCCAACCTGATGGTGTTCCTGCCGGCTATTTTGGAGTTCATTTTAATGATGATGAATACCAGGCTCGGTTTATTCCTCTGGCGAAAGACCCTGCTTTTCAAATTCGCGTTTCTTCGCCCCGCGGAACAATTTCCCGCGAAGAACTGCCGGACACACCGCTGGTTATAAATGTCTTTCTGGGAAGTGAAAAAACAGAAGTGAAGGCTGTTATTGATGGTGAAGAGATACCCGTGGAACAAACTGTCCGCACAGATCCATTTATGGAAAGAGTGTTTGAAGAGCATGAGGAGTATTATCGGGGATGGATAACCCTCAACCAGACAGAGCATATCTGGCAGGGTGAAATGCCTGAAAACCTGTCAGAAGGAACCTATTCTATTGAAGTACAGGCAACCTTGCATGATGGGCGCGTCTTTCGTGAACAACAGGTGATCGAGATTGTGGAATAAGAAAAAAGGGGCGTTCCTGACGGTCTGAGTTGTTTGATTGACATATAAATATTCATTTAAGAGAAAGGAATCTTATTATATGAGTAATAATGTACGCATCATGCCCTGCCTGGATATGCAGGATGGCAGGGTGGTCAAGGGCATTCATTTTGTGGATATCAAAGATACCGGAGATCCCGTAGAATCGGCCAGAGCCTATGAAAAAGCAGGAGCTGATGAACTGGCTCTCCTGGATATTACCGCTACTGTGGAGAAACGACAGACCATGCTTGAGGTGGTAAAAAAGATACGAGAGGTTTTGACTATTCCTTTAACAGTGGGAGGAGGCATTAAAGATCTTCAATCTGCGGCTGCAGTCCTGAAGGCAGGGGCAGATAAAATCAGCGTTGGCAGCGCAGCCTTTAAGTCGCCGGGGCTCATCAAAGAGCTTGTTGATGAGTTTGGATCTCACACCGTCACTGTAGCCATAGATGTGGACCAGAATGAGAAAATGCCTTCCGGCTATGAAATATATATCAGGGGAGGTCGTACTCCCACCGGCTGTGATGTGCTGGAATGGGTCAAAAAAATTGATCAATATGGAGCGGGTACTATTCTGCCCACCAGTAAACGGGGCGATGGTTCCCGAACCGGCTACGATTTGCCCCTTATTCGTCTTCTTTCCCAAAATGTAAATGCTGAAATTGTTGCTTCCGGAGGTGCTGGCACCCTGGAGCATTTCTATGAGGCAGTGCAGGCCGGTGCCAATATCCTGCTCGCCGCTTCTGTCTTTCACTTCAAAGTTATTGATATTAATGAGTTGAAACAATACCTGACCAACAAAGGAGTGCGGGTCATACCTTCTTAACTGTTTTTAGAGAAGTGGAGAGGGGTAGACGGTGGAACGACTCTTCCTTTAAAAAAATTCGACTGACGACTTCTTTTCTTACTCTTTGAATAGTGTTGATTGTTCCCCTTGTATGTTTCATTCTCCTGCTTGTTTTCCTGTTTTACAGCTGGCCGAAGTTGCTTTCCTTTCCTCAAAAATCCTTCAATATAATGTTTTTGCGTTGAAAAAAGGTTGTTTTGAATTTTATATTGATGAGTCTTATCCGATTGTCAATAAAAATAATCATAGTCACATTTTTTAGAACCGAACATACCAAAATATAAAAAAACTTTGCGAGACAATAATATCGGGCTATAATAATATTAGTTTAAAAATTAAAGATAAGGAGAAGTGAAATGAACAAATGGAAGGTTTCTTTTTTTATTGTTTGTATTACGATGGTTCTTTCGTTTGGTCTCATGGGAAATGATGCTCTGACAGTACCCGGAGATTATCCCACGATACAGGAGGCAATAAATGAGATTGCAGAAGGAGGAACGATCGCCGTAGAAGGTGGTCCATATGAAGAACAGCTTGTTATTGACAAGGATTTGCATCTTGTTGGAAGTGGTAATCCAACAATCGAAGCTCCTGCTACGAGAGAGGAGAGAACAATTTCCGGTGGTGATGACCGGGTTTACGATTGGGTTGTACTGGTTGAAGATGTCTCTGATTTTTCAATCTCAGGGTTCACCATAGACGGGAAAGAAGATGGAGGGTCAAATCGTTACACTGGAATCCTTGTTGGTAACTCTTCAGGAACGGTAGAGGAGAATGAGGTTGTTAATATTAGTGGAGGCTCTGAAGGAGGAACTTCAGCAATTATTGCAGTGGGGACTCAGACAGATATTACCCTTGCTAACAATACTGTCTCAGATTTTCGGAAAGGTGGTATTGTTGTCAACTCAGAAGCGGTAGGTTATATAAGTAACAACACAGTTATTGGAGACGGTCCTATTGATACCATAGCTCAGAATGGTATCCAGATTGGTTTTGACGCAACCGGAACCATAATCGGCAATACGGTAAAAGATGTTTATTATGATGGCACGGGCTATCATGCGGCAGGAATTATTAGTATACAGGCCAGTGATGTTCTCATTGAAAATAATGATATTGATGCGTGTGATGTTGGTATTTCAATTAGTGCGAATGGACAGAACATAGAGAATATTACCGTTGATAATAATATTCTTACTGCTAATAATAGGGCGATTCGTGTAGATTGGAATGGAACAATCGGCGGAGATCGAATAATTAAAGAGAACGCTTTTGTTGAAAATGAATGGTCAATCCAAATGTTTGACGGTGAAGGCTGGTCAATAAGCGATAATGAGTTCAATGATAATCATGCCGGAGTTGCATTACAGGATGCTTCTGTTGGGAATTCTATATTTGATAATGTCTTTACTGATAATGCATACGGTGTCTATATCCTTGGTTCAGAAGATTTTGGTGATCCCGATAATAATACCGTCAACAATAATTATTTTACTGGAAATAGTGAATACGCGGTTTTTGTAGATGGCTTTGCCCCTAACGTGCTTGATGCTACTGAGAACTGGTGGGGACATCAAAGCGGGCCATATCATCCAGAAGAGAATGATACTGGTCTTGGTGATTATATTAGCGACTATGTCGATTTTAGCGACTATAAGGAATCAACCAGTATTTATAACGTAAATCTTGATCTTTACTATTTAACAATCCAGGAAGCTATCGGTGATGCTGAGCAGGGTAATCTAATTACTATTGAGACCGGTGAATACATTGAAGAAGGACAATTTGTTATTGATAAAGATCTGACTATTGAAGGAGCAGACGAAGAAAATACTATTATTAGACCTGCCCAGGATACTGGAGATGATGGTGCTGAACGCGGTTGGTTTTTTGTAGAAGAAGGTAGTGAATTTAATCTCAGTGGTGTTACCTTAGACGGCGATGGGCAGAATATATGGCAGGCGATTCGCTCCCGAGGAACCGGCACAATTGAAGATAATATTATCAAGAATATTTTCTATGGAAACGGGCAAGGTACCGGAATAGTATCTTATGACAATATGGTTATCAGAAACAATACTCTATCTAATATTGAAAGAATTGGTATTTTCGCTTTTGGTGCGGATGCAGATGATGTAGTAATAGAAGGGAATACTTATATTGGTAAAGGAGAAGGCGAACATCTGGATTATGGTATAGAAGTAAGTTCTGGCGCCAGGGCTTATGTTGAAGGTAATACTATTACTGATTGTGCAGGGGTGGTTAATGATTGGACATCAGCAGGTATATCAGTGTCTGAGGCTTTTGCCCCATCTACTGAAGCGGAAATTGTTAATAATGTACTGGAAGATAATAGATATGGTATATACGGAGGATATGGTGAGGAAGATGAAAGTAAAGTGATTGCTGATAACAACACTTTTAAAAACAATTTTCGCCAGGTTCGTATGCTACCCACTATGGATGTTGACATGGAATCAATACTTGCCGACAATATCTTTGACCGTGCCGTGGTGGTGAGAGACAGTAAAACTAATGAAATTAAAGTATTGGAATCAGTGGCTTCATTTGACATTTTCAGCAGTATACAAAATGCCACTGACGTTGCAGAGGCAGGAGACATCGTAGATGCAAGTAGTGGAACATATGAAGAGAACCTTTCTATTGCCACCAGTTCTTTGACGGTGAAAGGGCCAAATGCTGGAATCCCCGGTTACGAGACTCGTGAAGCAGAAGCAACTATTACTGGGCGTGTATCAATAGAATCTGCAGAAATAGTATTTGAAGGTTTTGATATTGCACCCCCAGCCGCTACCCATTCACATGGACTTGATGCAGAAGCTCTAATTATTCAAAGTGGTTCGAATAATGTAACTATCAAAAATAATATCGTAAGAGATTTTTCTGAGGATGGAATCGGTCAATGGCAGGGTATCGACGGCATTGTTGCTTTTGGAGGTCAGGATGATACGCCCATAGAAAATGTTGAAATAATTCATAACCTGGTTAGGAATCTGGAAGGCAGAGATGAAGATGGTGGCGCTGCTGGTATCAGCATTCAAGGTAACGTTGATGGAGCAACAGTAGAGTATAATGTTGTTCATGATGTTGGTATGGAACAAACTGCATGGGCATTTGGTATTGTTATACGAGATACAGGTAATCACGAAGTTAGCCCGGAAAATGTAGATATCAGCAATAATACAGTACAAACTATTATATCCAATCCGGCCACAGGGACTTTTGGCGTAGGAATAGGATCGGAGGCTCAATATGCAATAAATCCAAACTATAGTATTATTGAAAACACTATTGATAATTGTGAGTATGGCTTTGAAGTGAAATATCTGGCTGAAGATATTGAGTTTAAGTACAATGATATTATTAATATTAGTGAATATGCAGCGGTTAATGAGGATAATACTCAACTTATTGCTACCCATAATTGGTGGGATACAGCTATAGAATCTGAAATAATTGCCCTCCTTGACGGTGATATTGAGTATGACCCCTGGATTGGGGCAGAAGATGGTGTTCAGGTAGAGGATGTTGGAGAAGGTGACCCTGAGATTAATATCGATATTATATTAGGAAGAGCAGATATCCATTTCAGAGGTGTTTCTGTGGAAGGTAAAGTGAACGTTACTTTTCTTAACAGTAGTAAATATGGACCCGGAGTTTACGGAATTCCCGCCGGTGTAAATGCAGTGAGCGGACGGGTTATGATAATCGAAACTGATGCTGAATTTGATGATGCTGATCTGACATTTTACACTGAAGATATTCCTGAAATTGATGGATGGGATCCGAAACAGGTAAGAGTCTATCGACGTTCACCAGCCGGCGAAGGTGATTTCAGCAAGGTTTCCTGGGCAGCTGATTACAATGAAGTAGATGAAACTATTACTATAACAGTGAATGAATTCAGCGAATTTGCCTTTATTTATGACACAACAGGTATCGGAGATTGGATGCTTTACTAAGTTGTAAGAGTTTCTTGATGTATAGAGCCGGGTACTGAGAAAAGTGCCCGGCTCTTTTTTTATGTATTGTTTGAAAAATGGGTGAAGGCTAATTACAAAATTGTGATAAAAAATATGCCTGAAAAAAACAGATGAGGTTGTTATTTTTCCATCCACTCTGAAGAGTGATTTTTTCAGACAACGTTTATATTATTGCAGAACAGCAAAAGACCTTGTTATTAACTCTCTGGGAGCGCCAATCTCAAGATAACAGGGGACCTAACAGGAACTGGCAATTTTACCAGGAAGAAGGCTTAAGCCATTATCCAAACTTATTTTATGCTTCTTTCCTTTGTATAATACCGTACAATCCTGATTCTGCTATTAATTGCATTTTCATTGGAGTGATTTCAAAATAAAGTTTAATTTTGCTTCATCTTCTTAAAGTACAAAAAGCTCGCTTCTATTAACTGAATTTACATCAGAGTAGATTTACTAATTTTATATCTAAATCAATAGATAATTAAAAGAAATATGGACAAAAATATAGAAGAGCATTATATTAACTTTACGAAAACATTAGAAAAATTAAGGAGCGAGAAAAATGGGCAAGTCAAAGATTTTGTTGGTATGTGTAATATTTCTTTGTACTTTTGGTTTGATAGCCGGCAATTTTGCTGGCGGAAGTGGCGAAGAAAATGATCCTTACCTGGTAGAAACAGCAGATCATCTGGATAATGTCAGGGATCACCTGGATGCTCATTTTGAACAGGTAGCCGATATAGATCTTTCTGGCTATAGTGCAGATTCCGGCTGGGAACCCATAGGCTCTTCAGGGGAACCCTTTACCGGTGTGTATGATGGAGCCGAATATATTATCGAAAACCTTACCATAGACAGACCGGATACCGATGATGTTGGTTTATTTGGCGTTGCAGATGGTGCTGAGATTCATAATGTGGGTATAGAAAGCGGAGATGTGACTGGTAATTTCTATACCGCAGCCCTGGTGGGAAGCAGTGACAACAGCTCTATTTCCCAATCTTCTTCTTATGTTGAGGTGTCAGGAAACCAGGAAGTTGGCGGTCTTGTGGGAAGGAACCTTTCCGGCTCCAAGATAATTGATTCTTATGCCATTGGTTCGGTCACAGGTGGAAGTAAAGTTGGCGGTATAGTTGGAGTAAATGATGGAGATGTTGAAAACAGCTATGCCACAGGTTTTGTAGAACATGATGAAACCCGCATAGATGAATGGTATCTGTATACGCCGGGTGGCGGAGAAGGCGGAACAGATTTTGGAGGCCTTATAGGTTTGAATACCGGCACGGTTACCACTTCCTATTATGATGAGGAAACGACCGGTCAGGATGATGAAGGCAGGGGAATAGGATTGTCAACTGTGGAAATGAAGCAGGCAGCATCCTTTACCGACTGGGATTTTGAAGAAACATGGAGAATAGTGGAAGAAGAGTCTTATCCACATTTACTGTGGCAGGAAGAAAGGGCCCTTGATAATCTTCTTGAAGACACGGATCTGCAGCTGAGCGTGGCGGATGATATTGTGACGGCTCTGGTCACCTATCCAGAGGAGATTCCGGAGATCCTGGCAAACTATATGACCGATGCTTTAATTACCAGCGATGATGCTTTTCCGGCAGATACTACGGTGGATATTGATGGCATCGGAGAGGCTGAACTCACGACAGATACGGATGCTATCTATTTGAGTGAGCTGATGATCAAGGCCGGTGTCGATGAGGAAGACGTTCGCCACTCGATTGTCGGTCATGCCGATAGAGAGGACGAATGGGTCCTGACCATCGAGTTGCCGGATGGAGAAGAATTTGATGCCACTCTTTATGTGGACGCCGAGGTATCTGATGATGAGTTTCAGGATAATATCTACATCCTGGCAGATGCCAGTGCTGCCTTTGAACAGGTGACAGAAGGAGCTGCCCTCGATAATCTTATTGATGACACGCAGCTTCAGCTGTCGGTGGATGATGATACTGTGACGGCTCTGGTCACCTATCCGGAGGAAGTTCCGGAGATCCTGGCCGAGTACATGACCGATGCTTTAATTACCAGCGATGATGCTTTTCCGGCAGATACCACGGTGGATATTGATGGCATCGGAGTGGCTGAACTCACGACAGATACAGCTGAGATCTATTTGAGTGATTTGATGGTGAAGGCCGGTGTCGATGAAGCAGACGTTCGCAACTCGATTGTCGGTCATGCCGGTAGAGAGGACGAATGGGTCCTGACTATTACCCTGCCGGATGGAGAAGAAATCGATACCATTATTAACGTAGCGGCCGTGGTTTCTGATGATGAGTTTGCGACGGTCGAAGAGCTGGCAGATGCCAGCGCCGCCTTTGAACAGGTCACAGAAGGAGCCGCCCTTGCTGCTCTTATTGCGGATACGACCCTTGAGCTGACGGCAGAAGAGAATGTGGTGACAGCCGGTGTATCCTATCCTGAAGAGATTTCTGAGCTGTTAGCTGATTATATGAGTGATGCTCTGATAAGTGCTGAACAACCTTTCGTTGCCGGAACAGCCATTGAGATTGATGGTATTGGAACAGCTGTTCTGGATGAAGATATAGATGCGATCTATTTGAGTGAATTAATGATAGCTGCTGGTTGGGAGGGGAGTGTGCGAACTCCTATAACCGGTCATGCAGGACGAGAAGATACCTGGGTGTTCACTATAAGTTCTCCGGAAGCAGTGGATACCACTGTATCAGTAGCAGCAGAAATTTCGACAGATGATTTTAGTGAAGAGATAGAAGTCCTGGCAGAGGATTCAGCTGCTCTTGCTTTTGATGATGACTTGATTGATACCCAGATCAGCGGACTGGATACAGACACGCTTGAAATAAGCTTTACCGGTGATGTTACTTCCACCGATCTTCCGGCAGAAGCATCTGACTGGGAAGGCCTGAGTCCGGAAGATATTGTGGCATCAATTGAAGATGCTGATGATGAGACATTGTTCATGGACACCTTCTTTGAATTTGCGGTACCTGAAGAGGGAGTGTCGACTCCCATGACATGGGCAGATATGATAGCTACTTTTGACATAGATATGGATAAACTCTCCATAGACTCTGTGGCCGAGAACTCCTTCAGCGTAACGGCAGGGGAAGATATCATCGAACTGATATATGCATATGATAAGGGCAACACCTCGGTAACGCGACTGGACGGAGAATGGGTTGGTTCGGCCTACTTTGAAGATGCCTATGAACGGGAGATAAACGCTCCTGAGGAGGGAGAATTCAAGATACAGCTGGAGTCCGGGTACAGTGAGGAAGAAGGAACGAACTACACTGAACCGACATATGTGCAATTCATTGATCCTGTTGAACCACTGGTGCGACCGTTTATTGGCGGCGTGGAGAACAGGAAGGAATACGGGTATGGAGAAACTGTAATACCGGTATTCGAAGGAACAGGAGAGCTGAGCATAGACGGGGAAGACCCTGAACCCTTCGATTCCGGTACAGAAATTACAGATTCTGGCAGCTACCAGCTGTGGGTCACAGATGAGACCACAACACAAGAAACAACAACAGTTATCTTCAGCATAGACGGAGCCACGGACGTAATGATCGATGAGGAAGAGTCGGATCTGGATAAACTGGTGGGCTTGATGGAAGGAGATGAATGTCCGGAAGCATTCAACCTGGCGGTTTTTGTTCGTGGCAGCAATATCTACGATGCATACAATGCGAGCGTGCAGCTTGTAATTGAAGATCCCTCGGATGAGGAGATATTTAGTGAGACGATAACAGTCGGCGATATAGAAGCTGCAGAGGCAGAATACAAGTATGCCACCTTTGACCTTTCCGGAATAACCATGGAAGCAGGCGATTACAACGCAACGGTGACGCTTGATGCGGATAACCAGGAGCCTCGTGATGTGGAATATGCGGTAGAGGTCGGCGCGTATTCGACCTATGCATTTGACTATGAGGTGCCGGAAGAGATCATAGCGGAGCATGATACGCAAGTCGACGTGACCTTTCAGACGGATGAATTAAACGATAGCGGCTATGACAATGTGCGCTTTGCGATAGAGAGCAGCGGGCCGGGCGATGTGAGCTTCAGCGCTGTTGACACGGAAGAAGAGGAACACAGTTTTGTCAACAGCGGGTACTGGGGCCCGTCATCAGGCATGGACCTGCCGGCGGATTATAGCGAGACCACGACCTGGACGCTGAACTTTTCCGCAGAAGGGGACTATACCATCACCTTCAGCCTGATCGAAGCGCCGGAAGGCGAGATCATAGATAACATAACGGAGTCAGTGGATATAGAAGTGGAACCTCAGACCTTTTCTGA
>PWGE01000433.1 GCA_003554345.1 Candidatus Sumerlaeota bacterium
AGAACCTGAAAAAGCGGAAGAACAATTTCGCTGGATAAGCGACGAACTCTTGCCGGGAAACAGTGCGGCTCAATGGCTCCATTTGAAGCTTGCTCATTACTATGAGGAAAAAGAAAAGCCGGATAAGGCAGAACCATATTATCAACATATCGAGGAATGGACACAACAGGCTTTGCAAAATGCTATTGAGGAAGAAAATCGCGAGGAAATAGTCATCTATAAAACAGCCATGGCGGACCTGGATTATCAAATGCAAAAATATGATGAAGCAAGAGCAGAATATGAAAGGTTGCAGGAAGAATACAGTGATACAGAGTTTGTCCAACAGGGACAAATACAAAACCGTATCCATGGTCTGGAACAGTATTTGCAATTTTTAGCCCAACAAGAAGATGCCGAATAATGACCTTTCGTTTTGCCCTTGTGATACCGCCCACAGGTAGGTTTCGCCGGGATGAACGCTGTCAGTCAGCTGTTGAATCCCAGACGGCTGTTGTTACCTTGCCTCCTGTAGACCTGGCACGCTATGGGGCTATTATCAGGCAAAAAAAACATATTCCCCGGCTGTTTGATTTTCAGGTGGAGGATGATAAAGAATGTCTGCTGCGATTGCTGGATTTTAAGCCCCACTTTATGCTTGTGTCGGTCTCTGCTCCTACCGAAGAAAACGACTTTGCTTTCATAGATCATGTCAGAAAAAATCTTTCAGTCAGGGTTCTTATAAAAGGGGGAAGGTCTTTCTGGCAACCCCGAAAACTGCTCCGGAATGTTCCGGCGATAGACGGCATTTTTACAGGTGAAGTGGAGAAAAGCCTGGAGGCTTTGTTGGAATGTAATGGGAAACCGGATTCTTCGATATCGGCTTTTGCCTATAGAGATGAATCCGGCATTCAGTTGAATACTCAGGATTCCCGGGAAGAAGAGTTGTCCCGTTTTCCTTATCCTGCCCGGGACCTCTTACAGAACAAAAGATATCTTAATCCCGCTACCCGCCGTCCCATGACGGTTATACATGCTCACCGTGGTTGTCCCGCAACATGTATTTTTTGCCCTGCACCCCTTGTAGAGGGAAAAAAGGTCCGCTTCCGGAGTGTAGAAGATGTAGTCGGAGAGATTAAAGAATGTGTGGATAAGTATAGTCTGCGTGAATTTCTTTTCGATGGAGATACCTTCACCATTGATAAAAAATGGGTACTTTCCCTGTGTCAGGCTTTACAAGAGGCCGGTCTTGATATACAATGGGCTTGTAATTCCCGTGTGGACACTATAGATAAGCAGATGGTCCGTGAAATGAAGAAGGCAGGCTGCTGGATTGTTGGGTTCGGCATAGAAAGTGGAAATGATGAGATGCTCAGAAGCATGGGGAAAAATGCAACAACAGATGATGCTCTACGGGCAGTGCGCCTCTGTCAGAGCGAAGGAGTGAAAGTGCATACCTTCTATATCATAGGTCTTCCCGGGGAAACTGAAGATACTCTGAAAGACACTTTAAGCTTTGCTAAAATCTTAAAAGCTGATTTTTTTGATGTTAATCTTGCCACGCCTCTTCCAGGTACCCCCTTCTATGAAATCGTTCAAAAAAACCAGCTCTATACTGCTGAAAATGGAAACCGGTTGAGTTATTCACAGGCCGGTATTCGTTCTTTTGCCCTTGATAATGCAACTCTGAAAAAATGGCGACGAAAAATGCTTCTCTTGCTTACCTTTTCTCCTGGTTTTATTATCAGAAGTTTTCGCTTTGCCTGGCAGCAAAGGCAGCTTTCTTATTATACAGCTTATGGCTTGAAACGCCTGAAAAACATAATGGGTTCTTAAGATGACGATTTATTTTTGCCTTCCTGCATATAATGAAGAAGAGAGTATCAAAGAACTCCTTGAAGGTATCTATGATCAATTTCGGGATGTGGAGGAAGACTATAAAGTAGTGGTGGTTAACGATGGCAGTACCGATAAAACACCACGGGTACTGGAATACTTCAGCTATCTTATCCCCATGGAAATTCTGGAACATGAAAAAAACGAGGGGCTTGGCTCCGCTCTGAATTCCGGGTTAAAATACATTATGTGGAAGGGAGAGGATGATGATATCGTTATCTGTATGGACTCTGATAACACCCATAGACCTTCTATTGCCTTGAAAATGGTCGAAAACATCCGGAAAGGGAATGATATTGTCATCGCTTCCCGTTATCTGCCAGAAAGTAAAGTGGTGGGTGTTTCTCTCTTTCGCCTGTTTTTCAGTTATTCGGCCCGTTTCTTTTTTCAGCTGCTGGCACCCATTAAAGGTGTTAAAGACTTTACCTGTGGTTTTCGGGCTTTCCGTCTTTCTGTTATAAAAGCATCTTATCAACGCTATAATGGGAAGTTTATAACCCAGAAAGGCTTTGCCTGTACTGATGAAATATTACTGAAAAGTTCACGTGTTACCGATAAAATAATAGAAGTCCCGTTCACTCTTCGTTATGACCTGAAAAAGAATCCCAGTAAATTAAAACTTGCTACCACCATCAAAGAGACGCTTAAATTATTATGGAAGTCTCGTAAATTATGAAACCCCTGACGGATTGCCTGTACTTTCTTGGTGAAAAACCGTGTGGTGTATATGAGGTATGTAACAAGAACTGTCCTCATTATCGTCCAATAGCAAAAAGCTTTCTTATTATTAAATTAGGAGCCCTGGGAGATGTTCTGCGAACCACACCGGTGCTGACTTTTCTCAAAAAAAGACATTCCGGTGCTTCTGTTACGTGGTTGACCAGGCCTTCAGCTCTTCCTCTCCTTGCTTCTTCTTCAATTGATGAGTTGTTATCCTTTACCTGGCAAAACTGGCTGATTCTTCATGCCAGGCACTTTGATTGTGTCCTTTCCTTTGATAAGGAGCCGTCTGCTATTGCCCTGGCAGCAAGCATAAAAGCTGACAAAAAGTGCGGTTTTTTGATGAATCGCTTCGGTAAACTGGATATTGCTAATGCGGAAAGCGAATATGCCCTGCGATTGGGTGTGGATGATGAATTGAAGTTTCGTACGAACCGTCTTTCTTATCAGGATATTGTTTTTCAAATGATGGGTGAACGTTTTCAGGGCGAAGAATATGTGATGCCGACGGTTGATGAGGAAAAGGCTGAAAAGCTGAAAAAAAGATATTATATCCACCCGTCTCAGAAAATAGTGGGAATAAATGTGGGATGTGGTGATAAGTTTTTAACCAAAGAATGGGGGCTGGAATCTTATAGAAAATTGATAAATATTCTCCTGGAAGAAGAACAGTCTCTTCGTCCCTTTATTCTGGCAGGTCCTGATGAAAGCCGCCTCCATCAGCAATTGTATAATGAATTTTACGATACTCCCTGTATCTTTTCCGGTACGACGAATACCCTTTCCCAGTTTATGGGTCTTGTTTCCCTGTGTAACCTGGTGGTGAGTAATGACTCCCTCACGATGCATATAGCCATAGGCTTGAAAAAACAGGTGATAACACTTTTTGGTTCCACGGCACCCTGGGAAATAGACCTGTATGGACGGGGTGTTAAGCTTTTTTCAGAACGTTCGTGCTCACCATGCTACCAGCACAGCTGTCCTTCCCTGCAATGTATGAAGGATATTACACCGGGTATGGTCTGGAAAGCTATTCAGGACCAACTGCAGGGATAAAATTCAGTGAGAGCTTTCGTGAACCTGTGTTCGCCTTAGCGTTATGTAGTCTTAATCTATTTTGAATCCTGAATGCTTTCTCCTGATTCCTTGAGTTCTCTCCGTTATGCAATCTACTTTTGAGGTTTGTTCTTCTTTATCTGTTTTTTTCCTCTTTTCTCCGAAAAATTCAGCCTGGTGAGCTTGAATATGGGTAGGCCCCACTCTTATCCAGGGTTTTCATAAAACCTATCTCTGTCGGGCTTTACGGGTTCTTAGGTGAGGTACTCTTATTTGCTTTTTCGAAAGAGAGGACCCCATCGTTTCCAGGCTATGCTTAAGGGATGTACATTCTTTCCTACAAAGCCTTCTTTTACGAAGCGTACATCCTCAATGGAGTAAAATGCCCGGGGATTGAATCGGTTAATGGTATCAATAACGTTTGATAAGTGCTGGCGTTTTACAATGGTAAATATGATTTTCACAGGTCCTTGCTGTCCGATGGCGTCAACGGTGGTGGTCCCCATTTTACAGCTTCTCAGGTAGTCGATCAATTCTCCTGCTTCCTGCCGTGTAATAACACGAACCAGCACAATTCCCGGCGAGATGACTTCTTCTATCCGCATGCCCATCCATGTGCCTGTGGCAAAACCTCCTGCGTAAGCTACATACATCATGACGTTGTCCAGATGATGGAAGATTCGGCTGGTGGCAATCAACCAGATAAGGAGTTCGAAAAAACCCAGAAGGGCCGCCTTTCTTTTCAGGCCCCTCGAAATCATTGCTAAACGGAAGGTGCCAAGGCTTACATCCATGATGCGGGCAACAAATATGAAAAGCGGTAAAAGAAACCATGAGTAAATAATGGTGTCCTGAGTAAAAAAATTGCTTAACATTTCTTCACCTTTTTTTAAAGCTTATCCATTTGATATTTTTTTAAAAAAATGCGCGATATGCCTCATATTATACAAGCAACTTTTTGTTTTATTAGATGCCCGGCTGTTACTATTACTCTGTGTACACCTCCATTTACCTTCATAAGGCGGGTTTTTATTGTTTTCAAGGGAAATATTTTTGAAAAAATTACAAGTTACATGAAGGTTTTTTGCTCATAATGTGGAATCCTTTTTTGATCAACACTTCATTTCTGATCCAGCACAGTTGTGTCCCTTTCTGCAGTTGATGAGCAAAAATCTTTTAAAAAAAAGTGTAAGAGAGCGACTTATCTGTCCTGTGACAGAGATAAATAATTGTATAATTGCCAGCTGCTTTTATGTCATGCCCGATAACGATAAAAGCGACAGAGAAAACCTGAAATAGCGTTCGGGAAAAGATGATCTGTTTGAATAAAAAGAAGAGCAGTAATATAATGGGATGTCACATGGAACGGGCGTCTTTAATTTTGCCGGATTTTAGTTCCTGGGAAACTCAGAGCGCAGGCACCCTTTTTCAGGGCTATTTATGAAATTTGTTTTTTTTCTTTCCCAAAAAATCCTTTCTGCTTCACGGTCCTTATCTTTTTGGCTTCTTTTCTCTGAAGTATAGCCTGAAAGACTGTATCTGGCGAATTTGCGGCCTGTTGTGCTCCTGCGTGATGTAAACTTCTTTTCTCTGTACGTTCCCATGCTGATTGCCGTCTCCTTTATGGGGTTTGGTCCGGGATCGTCAAAACTTTTTCGTACCATAAAGAAGGATAAGAGATATTTGCCTGGTGTCTTTTTATCCACCATGCCTGTATTTCGGGATCCCGGAAAAAGAGGGGTTGTTCGTATTTTTCCCATCGTTCCGGATGGTCCAGAATGGAAGTGGGATTTTCTATAAGGATAGGAGCATCAGTAAAATCACTGCATCCGATGGTGTCAGGAGCTTTCGGAAGATCCCATAAAAGTATTACCGGATAATGGTCCTGTATTCTGAGGTCAGGATAGGTGAAAAAACATCTGGCAGATATTAAGAGGTAAGACATCAGGAATCTATTGACAAAAGGAGACTTCATATACTGACTGCAAGCCTGCCAGTAATGAGCCGAATTGACAAGTTTTTTTTCTACATACCTCCATGTTTTTAGAAAATAGTGCATTTGAGGGGTGGTAAAGGTGCCCAGATTCCAGATTATTTTGAATATGCCGTGAGGTTGATAATTTACTATTGTTTCTATCAAGTCACAGGTTTTGTCGAAATTCGGGAGGGGGTTTTTGAACTCCATCGTTACATGACGGGTAAAGTCCTTTCGAAAAAAGTCTTTTTTATGTGAAGTGTCCTCAAAAAATAAGGGGGAAACAACTACTCGGTTGTAAGCAGATGGGTGGTGCTCCATGGCTTGTTCTGGCGGGATGTAGGAGGATGTAAAACAGAATGGGGGATGAGCTCTATCAAAGACCATCTGAAGTTCTTGTTGTGCCCATGAGTAAAGTGTTTTCATTTGATGAGTGGAAAGGGTCAGGCTTTTTGTTATAAGGTAAGGTGGGCGTTGAGTGTACTGTATCCCCCAATCTCGAGCCTTTGCTCTGACTTTTGTGCCGGGTAAAACAGAAAGATGAAATAGCTGGACTTCATCATCTTCCTGCAACAGTTGATTTTTTGTATATAGTACGCTGTTTCGGACGTCTTTTTCTGAATCTCCAGGTAAACCAATGATGATATCTATGAAAAGTTTAATACCTGATTGATGGAGGGTCGCAATGTTCCTCTGAAAACGGTTGTGATGTAAGGGTAACCGGAGTTTTTTTCTGCTTTGTTCTCCCACTGTTTGGAACCCTATTTCTGCACTTACCAATCCGGTTTCCTTCAAAAGAGAAAGATGGCGGGGCGAGAGGTCTTCAATTTTCAGTTCGGTATGTATGCGAAAGAATTCCCGGTATTTCCTGAGTAATATACATAAATCTGCAAAATAAGGATAGGCGTTAAAACTGGGATCCAGCAAATAAAGATCCCGGACCTTTTGTGTCAGGGCGAAATCTAAAACCTCCTTAATATAGGTTAAAGAGTGTGGTCGTATCTGGTGGTCTCCTTTTCCATAGTAACAAAAGTGGCATCCATAGGGGCATCCCCTATGAGTTTCAAACATCATAAAGCTGTCTTTAATGGGAAGAACGCCTGTTACATAAGGATTGGGAATATCATCGAGGTTCTGGATTTTCCGGGACGGGTTTTTTGATTTCATTACTCCATTATGGCATTGGTATAACCCTTCTATGGAGTCAAGTTCATAAGGATATTGTCTTAAAAAGTTCAGGAAAGTGATTTCGCCTTCTCCTGAGCATAAGTAATCCCAGCTACCATCTTCTGAGCGCGCAGATAAACTGTCAGAGGTTATTTCCGGGCCTCCGGCAATAATGACGGTTGTCGGTATCTGCTTTTTTATCTGTTGAGCCAGATTTTTTGCTCTTTCAAGGTTCCAGCAATAAAGAGAGAAACCTATAATTGAGGGCTGAAAACGAAGTATACAATCTAAAATCATCTGGTCTGAACCATACAGACGAATATTTTCCGGTAAAAGCCTGATATCCCATTGTTTTTGATGAAGATCTGCATAGGACTTTAAATACCCTATGGCAACCGGGTCATCCTCTTTTTGTTTTTCCCAGTTGGGATAGGAGATTGGTAATTGAATAAGTATTATTTTCTTGTTATTTTGTGGCATATCGGTAAGTATTGCAGTTTCTACTAAATTGCTTACAATGTATCAGAGTTCGTTTAGATTTTACATATTAAATGATATTCTATTTATTCAGGAGTTAAACCAGTGACAGCTGAAAAAAAGGTAGGACTGTTTTTTGTATCAGGTCTGGTGATATTACTTTTGCTGACTATGACGGTAGAAGATCTGCGGATACCTTTTTTTCGGGATGAGTATAAGGCAGTAGCTTATTTCGATTCTATCAGTGACCTGCGGGTTGGTAATACGGTGACTGTCTCAGGAGTGCCAGTAGGCCGTATTCGTGATTTTAAACTGGAAAGGGACAGGGTAAGAGTAACCTTTTCTGTTGATGCCAGACATGAAATCCCGGTGGATTCTGAGGCTGAAATTGTTTTAACCAGTTTACTGGGAGGCAGTCATCTGAATATTTCGCTGGGTGAAAGCAATGAATATATAGAAGATGGGGCGGAACTTTCCTCTAAAGAAGTGATCACCACCGGGGATATTGTGAAATCAGTATCTGAGGTTTCTACATCGGTGCATACCCTGGCGGCTAATTTCGATGAGAACCAGGACCAGTTTTTTCGACGTATAAATAATTTGATTGATGAAAATGAGGAAAAGGTAAATACAATCATTGCGAATTTTGAAAAATCTTCCGAGAATATGAATGAAACGTTTGAGCAATTAGACAAGACCCTGGCTGATGTAGATACTATCAGTAAAAATTTTGCGCATATCTCGGAAGATTTAGTAGAAGGACGCGGTACTATTGGTAAGCTGCTACAGGATGATGAGGTGTATGAAAACCTCTATACGCTGACTCATGATGTGCAGGATATTACTCAAACCCTCCAGAAGCAGGAAAGTTTACTTGGCAAATTGATGTATTCTGAAGAGATGGGAGAAGATTTTGAAGTCACAGTACGTAATACCCGCCAGTTCTCGGAGAGAATGCAGTTCCTTATGTCGGAAAAAGGGGACGAAATAGAAGATATTATATCCAACTTGCATGCTTCTTCTCAGTCTCTGAATGTAATGTCCCGGCGACTTCTTGTCATTTCAGAGCAACTGGAAGATGGTGAGGGAACCCTGGGAAAATTACTCGCTGATGAGGAGCTCTATGAAGAAGTGAGAACCCTTGTACTGGAATTGAGAGATACGGTGAGGAATGTTGAGGAGACAGTTATAGATCACTCCGTCTTTGGTGTGATTTTATCGGGCATGAGGTAAAAGGGGGATAAACATTGATGAAACTTGTGAAGGGTAAATCTTTACTTGATAAAATAGAGAATATTATCAGCACTTCTCACCAGGTGCGTGAAGACCATTTGTACTTGACGGTAAAAGATCTTTATACTCTGGAGAATCCCGGAAAGGTCGATTTTGGCGGTTCTGAGTATAAAGCCGGCAAAATTGTAGCGGTCATGCCGGAGCAGTCCCCCAAAAAAGAAAAGAAAAAGAAGGAAGAAACCAAAAAGACCAATTATCCCTGGTGGAAATGTTCAGCCGGTCAGTACCTGGTTGAAATCAATGAGAAAATAAACCCGTGTGCAGGAATGTTTGCCTTTTTTACTCCAGCTCCTATGCTTCTGCGGAATAATGCCTTTCATCCCCAGGTGTTTTATCCTCTTACAGAAGAAAGCCTGGATAATTATCGGTATATTCCCTTAACAGTAGGAGAGCCGGGGCTTAATTTAAAAAAGAATGCCCGTATTACCTGCCTTTATATTTATCATTTCAGGGAAGATTTTTTCCCTCCCAGCTGATAACCCTTCTTTTGAAGTCAGCTTTTCCCTCTATCAGGCGACTGCTACTCCTAAAATCCAGGCGGCGATAAAGAAATAGATAAATAAGCCTGCAATATCTGCCAGAGTGGTGATTAAGGGACTGCTTGCAATAGCGGGGTCTAGTTTGAACCTCGAAAGGATGAAAGGAAGGGTCATGCCGATGAGGTTGGTGACCAGGACGATTGCCACCATGGTCAAACCTACTATTATTCCCACCCAGATGCCGCCTCGCAGAATACCCAGGAAAAAGGTGGCGACACCCATCGAAACTCCTAACAGTACTCCTACACTTATTTCTTTAAGAAAGGTTTTAAACCATTCTTGCAGTTTTATGTCACCGGTAGCAATGGCCCGGATTATCAGTGTGGAAGACTGAGCTCCTACATTACCTCCGCTGTCTATAAGAAGGGGAATGAAAAAAGCCAGGGCGATGGTTTGTTCTAATATTTCTTCATGCATGGCAATAATGCCCGAGGAAAAAATATTAACGACTACCAGTACCATGAGCCAGAGTACTCTTTTGCTGAATAACACTTTTGAGGTGGCTTCACGGTAACTCATGTCCAGGGGTACTACAGAAGCTTCTTTCTGGAAGTCCTCGGTGGTCTCTTCCTCTGCTATTTCCAGAACATCGTCAAAGGTCACAAGACCTACCAGTACTCCGTCTGAACTTATCACAGGCAGAGAACTTTTATCAGAACGTTGCATTGTTCTGACTGCTTTTTCACGGTCATCAAAAGCACTCAGGGAGATATAGGTGTAGTCCATTATGTTCTGGACTTTAGCGGACGGAGGGGCTACTATAAAATCCTTGAGTTTTAGAGCGTCTAAAAGTTTGCCCTGGTCATCGGTTACATATATTACATTGAGATTTTCTACTTTTTGTCCTACCGATCGTATATATTGCAGGGCTTTTTGAATTGACCAGTGAGGTCTGACAGCAGCATAGTCCGGAGTCATAAATCGTCCCACACTTTCTTCGGGATAACCCAGAAGTTCCCTTACTTCCTGTAAGTCAACCGGGGAAAGGAGGTTGATAAGACGCTTGGTGATTTCGCTGGGCAGTTCTGTGAGCAAACTGGCCTGGTCGTCAGGTTCTAATGCTGCCAGCAATTCCCGGGCTTCTTCATCAGAGAGGTTAACCAGTAAGGTGTTCTGTTGCGGAGGATCCAGGTAGGTGAATACTTCTGAAGCCATTTCAGTGGAAAGGGCGCGGAAAAAGAGCACCTGCTGGGCTTTCTCCATATCCATTAAAAGGTCGGCCAGCTCCGCTACCGGTAAGGTATGAGCTACTTTTTTAATTTCCTGGCACTGGTGTTTCTCGATTAATTGTAAAATCTGTTGCCGGGTTTCTTTCTGTGTCATGGTATGCTCCTTTTTATTGAGGGTGCTCGGAATTGAAGACACCC